>NZ_JBHSRW010000021.1:0-22492 GCF_042659205.1 Leucobacter soli | reverse complement strand
CCGTACCCTTCGCCGTGCGCATGGTGCGGCACGCCCGCGACACCGGCGCCGCTCTGCACGCCCGCGGGCTCGGCGACGACTGACGGAGCCGGGAGACCGTCGGCTCGCAGGCCTGGAGGCGCTGCGGGCTAGGCTGGTGCGCATGGCCGAAGCGCAGATTCCCGACGGGCTCACCGCCGACTACGAGAACGTCGAGGCCCGGAGCGCCCTCGACGCCCTGCAGCGGACCCCCGACTACGCGCACCTCGCCGCGTTCCTCACGGTCCTGCGCGAGGACTACCTGGTCGTCGACGTGACCGGCACGCCGAAGGCGAAGGCGACCCGCATCCGCACGATCCGCTCGACCCGGGGCCAGCTGCTGCTGCCGATCTTCACGTCGATGGCCGAGCTCCGCGCGGCGGTGCCGCAAGCGAAGGCGGACAAAGTGCGGGGGGCGATCATGCCCGCGTTCGAGGCGTTGCGCCTGATCCGCTCCGACCGCTTCGTGGCCGCTCAGTTCGATGCCGGATCCGCCGCGCTCGTCGTGCTGCGGAAGTACATCGACCTCGTGCTCGCCGGCGATCCGATCGACGCGTCGACGGTCGAGGGTCTCGCCTGAGGCACTGCCAACCGCGGTCCAGGGCCGGATCCGGGGCGCCGTGAGCGGGCCGGGGATGCGCCGTGAGCCTCCGCCGGACGGCGGCGAAGGCTCGGCGACGATCGCTGCTGCTACTTGACGGTGAACGCGCGGGCGATCTGCATGACGCCCAGGACGATCATCGAGACGCCGATCAGGATCCACAGCGTCACCGCGCTGAGGAGCGGGGAGAAGATCAGCGCGAAGCCTGCGAGCAGGCTGATGATGCCGTAGAAGATCGTCAGCCCCTTGCTGCCCGTGCTCTTCAGCGTGGTGAACGCGACGATGCCCTCGACGATCCACATGATGCCGATCAGCACGGTGAGGAACACCGTGAGCAGTGCCGCGGTAGCCGTCAGGTTCGCGAAGAGGATCACGCCTGCCAGGACGTAGAGCAGGCCGAGCAGCGCGTGCCCGGTGCGGGGCCAGCCCTTCATCGTCTTCGAGAAGATCGCCGTCCCCAGGTAGACCGCGCCGGAGCCCACCATGTAGAGGGCCACGATCACCGCCACGATCTGCATCATGACGGCGGCGGACTTCACCGGGTTGACGAGGATCAGGATGCCGACGACGAGGGCGACCAGGCCGCCGAGGCCGAGCATGGTGCGGACGGAGTCGACGGCGCGTCGTTCCGCGGCGACGTCGATTTCGGTTTCAGACATGAGTGTTCCTTTGCTCTTGGAGCCGATCACCCAGTACCGGCTGCTGTCCCAAGCATGCACCCCATAGCGGCGAGTACGGTACACCCGCGCCGTATGCTGTGAACAGAGGCATGCTCGAGGAGCAGGATCGGAGGCGGCGATGAGCACAGGATCGCACGGGGACGTGCAGGTCGAGAACGGGAGCTTCCGCGTTACGCGGTGGACGATCGAGCCCGGAGGGGCGATCCCCATGCACCGGCACGAGGTCGAGTACGTCGTGATCCCGCTGGTCACCGGCACGATGCACGCGGTGAACGCGGACGGCAGCGAGCTCGCGGTCGAGCTCGTCGCCGGGGAGAGCTACACGCGGGCCGCCGGTGCGGAGCATCGGATGGAGCATCGCGGATCCGGCGCCCCGATCGTCTTCGTCGAGGTGGAGCGGCTCGCGTGAGTGTCGACGGGCCGGAGCAGGCGACGGGACCCGACGGTGCGCACGCGGGAAGTCGCGGCGGCACCGGCGATGCGATCGACGTCCGCCCGATCGCGGCGAGCGATCGAGCGGCATGGGCCGAGCTGTACCGCGGCTACCGCGAGTTCTACCGTGTCGCACCGAGCGAGGAGGCCGTCGACACGGTCTGGTCGTGGCTGCAGGATCCGGCCCACCTCACCCGCGGGCTGCTCGCCGTGCGGAACGGCCGGCCGATCGGTCTCGCGCACTTCCGCACCTTCGCCCGGCCGCTGAGCGCTTCGCACGGCATCTTCCTCGACGACCTCTTCACGGACCCGGCGGCGCGCGGATCCGGGGCGGCCACCGCCCTGCTCGAACGGCTCGCCGAGATCGCCCGGGACGAGGGGGCGACGGTCGTGCGCTGGATCACCGCCGAGAGCAACGAGCGAGCGCGAGCCCTCTACGACCGGGTCTCGACGCGCACCCCCTGGGTCACCTACGACCTGGGTCCGGCCGACGCCCCTGCTCGCTAGCGCCCTGCGCCGGACACTAGGCTGAGGACATGACGACCCTCGCCGGCATCCTGCTGCTCGTGAACGCGGCCTACAACCTCATCGTGTGGCCCCGGTTCTGGAAGCGGGTGACCGTGGATCCGCGCGCTCGCGACGAGGCCGGGAAGCCGACGCGCTTCTACACCGTGCACGCCGTGCTCATCGGCATCGCTCTGCTCATCGCGGTCGTGTCGGCGGTCGCGGGCATCGCCCTGCTCATCGGCTGACCGATCGCCGACGCGACGCGAGGCTCAGCCTCGCCCCGCGCGCTTCTGCATAGGATGGACCCGTGAAACGGATCCTGACCTACGGCACCTACGACCTCCTGCACTGGGGCCACATCCGACTCCTGCAGCGGGCTCGGGCCCAGGGCGACTACCTGGTCGTCGCATTGAGCACCGAGGAGTTCAACGAGGGCAAGGGCAAGAAGACCTACCACGACTTCGAGACGCGCAAGCGGATGCTCGAAGCGGTGCGCTACGTCGACCTCGTGATCCCCGAGAACACCTGGGACCAGAAGATCTCCGACGTGCAGAAGTACGAGATCGACGCCGTCGTCATGGGCGGCGACTGGGCGGGCGACCCCCGCTTCGAGGTGCTGAAGGACTACTGCGAGGTCGTGTACCTCGACCGCACCGAGGGCATCTCGACGACAAAGATCAAGAAGGACCTCGGCGTCAACGCCTGAGCGCGACGACACGAAGCAGAGCGCCGCCGGATCCATCTCGGATCCGGCGGCGCTCTGCTTCGTGCGGGCTACAGCACCTTCGAGAGGAAGGCCTTGGTCCGCTCGCGCTGCGGGTTCGTCAGCACCTCGACCGGATCACCGGCCTCGACGACGACGCCCCCGTCCATGAAGACGAGCGTGTCGGCGACCTCGCGCGCGAACCCCATCTCGTGGGTCACGACGATCATGGTCATGCCGCTCTCGGCGAGGCCCTTCATCACCTCGAGCACCTCGCCGACGAGCTCGGGATCGAGCGCCGACGTGGGCTCGTCGAAGAGCATCAGCTTCGGCTCCATGGCGAGCGCCCGCGCGATCGCGACGCGCTGCTGCTGACCGCCCGAGAGATGCGCCGGGTAGTAGTCGTGCCGATCCGCGAGCCCCACGCGGGCCAGCAGATCCAACGCCTTCGTCTGGCGCGACGCCTTGGTGCCCTTCTTCAGGAGCGTCGGGGCGAGCATCACGTTCTCGAGCGCGGTCTTGTGCGGGAACAGGTTGAACCGCTGGAACACCATGCCGATGTCGCGCCGCTGCTTGGCGGCCTCCTTCGGGTGCATCTCGTAGACCTTGTCGCCGTGCTGGCGGTAGCCCACCAGCTCGCCGTCGACCCAGAGCCTGCCGGCGTTGATCGTCTCGAGGTGATTGATGCAGCGCAGGAACGTGCTCTTGCCCGAGCCCGACGGCCCGACCAGGCACAGGACCTCGCCGCGATTGACCTCGAGCGAGATCGACTTGAGCACCTCGTTCGAACCGTAGGCCTTCGAGATCGCCTCGGCCTTCACCATGGGGGTGGATTCTTCGCTCATGCTCCGCCCCCTCCGGGTCGCTCGTGCGGCGGCACGATGGTCTCTCCGGCCGTGCTCGGGTAGGTCGGATGCCGCTCACCGACGACGGTGACCGCAGCGGTCTCGACGGTGGGCTTCTGCACGTCCGGGCGATCGCCGATCCCCTTGGCGTAGTGCCGCTCGAGGTAGTACTGCCCCACCATCAGGATCGACGTGACCGTCAGATACCAGATGGATGCGACGATCAGCATCGGCACCGGCTGGTAGGTCACCGCGGAGATGTCCCGCGAGCGCCCGTACAGGTCGAGTGTGAATGGCACGGCCGCGACGAGCGATGTCGTCTTCAGCATCGATATGACTTCGTTGCCGGTCGGCGGGATGATGACGCGCATCGCCTGCGGCAGGATCACCCGGCTCATGGTGTGCCACCAGCCGAGGCCGAGCGCGATCGCGGCCTCGTCCTGACCCTTGTCCACCGCGAGCAGGCCGGCGCGCACGATCTCCGCCATGTAGGCGGCCTCGTTCAGCGCCAGGCCGATGACCGCCAGCGTGAAGTAGTTCAGCAGGTCCTTCGTGCTGATCGACACCAGGGCCTCGGTGAACGGAATCCCCAGGTCGATCGTCTTGTAGATCGTCGGGATCATGCCCCAGAAGACCAACTGCACGTAGACCGGGGTCCCGCGGAAGAGCCAGAGGTACACCCAGGCCACCGCGGCGACGACCGGGTTCGGCGAGAGGCGCATGACGGCGACGGCGATACCCAGGACGATGGCGATGATCATCGAGTAGACCGTGAGCTGCAGCGTGTACCAGGCACCCGTGAGGATGCGCGTATCGAACAGGTACTGACCGACGATGCCCCAGTTGTAGACCGGCCGGTTGAATGCGGTGTCGTAGAGGAAGAGCCCGGCGAGCAGGATCAGCACGACGGCGAACACGGTTCGCCCGGGGTGCCTCAGCTTGATCGCCTGGATCGCCTCCGGCTCCGCGTGGGCGGAGGGATGCGGGGCCGTGGGCCCCGCATCCCCGGAGCGCATGTCAGACATGACTGGCTAGCCGATGCCTCAGCTGGTCGCCGCGTTGATCGTGGCCGACGCCAGCGCGCCGGACTCGAAGCCGGCCTTCGTGAGGATCTCGAGGTAGGTCCCGTCGTCCATCAGCGACTGCAGCGCGGCCTGCACGGCCTTGGTCATGTCGCTGTCCTTCTGGGTGGCGAAGCCGTACGGGGCCGCGTCGAACATCTCGCCGACGGTCTCGAGCTGGCCGTCCAGCTGGGTGACGGCGTCGATCGACACCGGGAGGTCGGCGGAGAAGGCGGCCGCACGGCCGTCGACCACGGCCTGGGTCACCTCGGGCTGGCCGTCGAAGCGCAGCACCTCGATCGGCTCCTTGCCGGCATCCTCGCATGCCTGCGACTTCGCGGGCAGCTCGTCGGTGTCCTGCACCGTGGTCGCCTGAACGGCGATGGTCAGGCCGCAGGCGTCGTTGGGGTCGATGTCCTCGCCCGTGGCGGCGACCCACTGGCTGCCGGCGTCGAGGAAGTTGACGAAGTCGACCGACTTCTGGCGCTCGAGCGTATCGGTGAACGACGAGGAGCCGAGGTCGAGCGTGCCTTCCTGGATGCGCGGGATGATGCTGTCGAAGCCGAGGATCTCCCACTCGGGGTCGAGGCCGAGCTTGGCCGAGACGGCCTCGGCGAGTTCGACGCCCCAGCCGGTCGGGTTGCCGTCGGCATCCTTGTACTCGTTCGGCGGGTACTCGGCGTCGGTGCCGATCCGCAGTACACCGGAGTCCTTCACCTCTGCGGGGAGCAGCGCGACCGCTGCCTCGTCCGCCTGGATGCCCTCAGCGGCGCTGGGGCCGTCGTCGACGGGATTCTCGGTATTGGTGCAGCCGGTCAGCGCGAGCGCGGCGGCGGCCGCGAGTGCGGGGATCGCGTAGCGAATCTTCATCGATTCTGTTCCTGTTCTCTCATGCCTCTTGTCATGGGTTGTAGCGAACCGAAGCCCGCAACAGTTGCGAGCCTATCGCGCTCCAAAAGAATTTGTGAAGCCATTCGGCTTTCGCGACCAAAAAGATACCTGGAATTCGCTCAACCTACAGAGTTACGCGATAAAGCTACATATCCACTATGTTGCTTGCGCGATATCGGCGTAGGTGCCGCCGGTCGCTGCGAGAAGGTCCTCCGGGGCCAGTTCGACGTCGAATCCTCGGCGACCGCCGGACACCAGTATCGTATCGAAACCCGCCGCCGACCCATCGACGACCGTGCGCAGGGCGGTGCGCTGGCCGACCGGGCTGATCCCTCCGATGACGTAGCCCGTCTTGCGCTCCGCGAGCGCCGGATCCGCCATCCGCGCGCGCTTGCCCCCGATGGCGGCGGCGAGCGCCTTGAGGTCGAGCAGGCCGGCGACCGGCACCACGGCAACGATCAGAGCCTCGTCGACCTCCGCGAGCAGCGTCTTGAGCACCCGCTCGGGCGCGACACCGAGCGCTGCCGCGGCCTCTCCGCCGAAGTCGGTCTCGGCCGGGTCGTGCACATAGGTACGGGTCTCGAACGGGATGCCGAGCGCGACGAGGGCGGCCGTCGCCGGGGTCGACGCCGTGGGCGACCCCACCGTCGAACTGCGCCTCCGTTTCGCCATACGGTTACTCTACTGTTCGCCGCCGCACGGGAATGGACTCGGCGTGTCGCGGCGAATCTTGAAGATTGTCTCGACGTCCAGGCAACTCTCAGGCTAAGCTTCAGGGTTATGGATCACTTGGGGGGTACCATGACCGCTGCGCGACGCGCCGCTACGGCTCGACTGCCGAAATTCGCGGCGACGGCGTTCGCCGCGGCGGCCCTGGTCGCAACGCTGCTCACGGCGCCGATCGGCGGGTCGTCCGCGGCCGCCGAGGACGGTGCGACGAATCCGATTCTCGCCGGGACCACGCTCAGCGGGGTCATGCGGAGCGATGCGGATCGCGCCGACCAGATCAAGGTGACCGCGAAGGTGCCGCTTCCGGCCGGGAGGAGCGCCGCATCGATCACGTACCAGTGGCTGCGCGACGGCGCCACGATCACCAACGCCACCAAGAACTTCTACTTCGTGAAGCCCGGCAGTCAGCAGCGCCGGATCTCGGTGCTCGTGACCGACACACTCGACGGCTCCTCGACCGAGATCTCCACCATCACGACGTCGGTGAACCCGGTCATCGGCGGCAAGACGCGCGTCGGGGAGACGCTGACCGCGTACATCGACTCGACCAAGCACGCCGTCGCCTACCGCTGGTACCGGGACGGCGTGCGGATCGGCGGCGATGCCGCGGCAGGCGCCGACTACACGGTGAAGGTCAATGATCTCGGCGCGCAGCTCTCGGTAATGGTGACCCAGTCCAGCGAGGGGCTCGGCTCCCTGGTGGAGACCTCCGAGAGCACGGCCCCGATCACGGTCAACGCCTTCGCGGCGCTGAAGCCGACCATCACGGGGACGCCGAAGCACGGGAAGACGCTGAAGGTCGGGCGGATCTCGTCGAGCGCCGGCACCGTGACGGTCGTCTGGCTCCGCGACGGCAAGGTCATCTCGGGAGCGACCGGGCCCTCGTACAAGCCGGTGCTCAAGGATCTCGACACCCGGCTCAGCGCTCGGGTCACCCAGTCGCGCAACGGCTACACCACCCGCACCGAGACAACCGCGAAGACGAAGAAGATCACCTCTCCTCGCTACCTGACGGCCGCCACACCGAAGGTCAGCGGGACCGTCAAGGTCGGGACGAAGCTGACCGCGAAGCGCGGCACCTGGACCAAGGGCACCAAGTTCACCTACCAGTGGTACGCAAGCGGGAAGAAGATCAAGGGCGCCACCAAGAAGACGTTCACCGTCACCAAGGCGCAGCGGGGCAAGATCGTCAAGGTCAAGGTCACCGGCACGAAGCCCAAGTACGAGGTGCGCGCGGTCAGCAGCGCCCCGGCGAAGATCGCCGGCATCCGCGGGCCGCGGAACGAGAACGGCTGGGCCTGGCCCACCGACACCCGGGAGCTGAACCAGGGCTACCACGAGGGCTACGCCATCGATCTGGGCACGACGGCCGGCGGCCCGGTCTTCGCCCCGTACAAGGGCGAAGTCGTGCAGGTCGGCGGCGACGGCTGGGGCAAGCCGTCGTGGTGCCCCACGGCATGGTGGCACGGCGAGAACCAGACGGTCGTCATCAAGCACAGCTACGAGGGCAAGACCATCTACTCGGCCGTGAATCACGTGGCCCGCGGATCGAGCAAGGCCCTCGGCATCACCGTCGGCACGAAGGTGAAGTCGGGCCAGCAGATCGCGACCGAGGGGATGAGCGGCTGCACCTCGGGTCCGCACATCCACTTCGTCATGCGGAAGACGCAGTTCAACTGGAACGGCGAGCTCAAGCCCGACAAGTACATCGGCAAGCCCGACCCGGTGACGCCGAAGGTGTACGTCGCGGACCTCCCGGTTTTGCCGGTCCGCGAGGACTTGCTAAGCTGAGGGGGTTGTGCGGTCCCTCGGGATCGACACAGCGACTCGCGCGAGTGGCGGAATTGGCAGACGCGCTGGCTTCAGGTGCCAGTGCCCGCAAGGGCGTGGGGGTTCAAGTCCCCCCTCGCGCACGAATGGAAAACAGCCCCTGAACAGGTATTTTATGACCTGGATCAGGGGCTGTTTTCGTCCGAAGTGCTAGAAAAAGTGCATTCGGGAGAGAAGGGCTATTGGGAAGAGTGCCGGTGGGTGCTGTTGCGGCCGCTGGGGTCACGGTGCCAGTAAGGGTGAGTGGACGTAGAGTTGGCCTTGGCGTCGGGCCAGATGTGATTCCTGATCGCGTGATCCGCGGCATGACGAGCACCGACGCTAGAGCACTTGCCATGCCGGACATCGATCACGAGTATGCGAAAGCCGCCGTGTGCGCGGTGCTCGATGCGAACTATCTCGCGCCGGGTGGAGTTCCGTCTTCAGCGCCGATATGGCCGGGGCTGGACACCGGCGGCAAGAGACAATGATTCCGCTTCAGGATGTGCCACGTCAGAGGTTTGCAGGTGGCGATATTGCGGCTCGTACTGCTGACTCAACAGTACTGTGCGCGAAGACGAAACCGTGGTTGGTGAGTATTTCTGGGTGAACATCTGCGTCACTGGCCAGGAGGGACTCCACCGCAGCTTTACCCAGTGCGAGGTTGAGCCCCCACTCGGGGGCGCGCAGCCAGTATGGGCGATGCAGTTCCCGGGCGATGGCGCGGCCGGTCTCGTTCGCGGTCGCCGGCTCGGGGCCGCAGAGGTTGACGGGCCCGGAAATGTCGGTGTCGATGATGTGGAGAATGGCGCGGATCTCGTCCTCGAGGGAAATCCACGGCCAGACCTGGGTGCCCGCGCCCAACGGTCCGCCGAGGCCGAGGGAGGTCAGCCGGATCATGGGCCGGAGCACGCCGGCGCGGTGAATCACCGGCGCCGTGCGAAGGAGCGCCACCCGCGTGACCGACTCGGCCTCTCGTGCAGCCGCCTCCCAGTCGACGCACAATCGAGCGAGGAAAGTGTCGCCTGCAACCGCCGCCTCTGTGAGCACCGCACCGGGTGCCGAGCCGTAGTACCCCACTGCCGAGCCCGAGACGAGCGTCGGCGCGTCTGACCCCATCCTCGCCAGCGCGGTCGCGACGGTGCTCACAGGGGCGATGCGCGAGCCGATAAGCTCCTGCCGGTAGGCCTTTGTCCAGGGCATCCGTCCTACGCTTGCGCCGTTCAGGACGACGACGGCATCCGCCCCTTCGAGATGGCGGATGTCGAGCGTGCCGCGTGCGGGCTCCCAGGGCGCCTCTCCGGGGGCCTGGGCGGGACGCCGCACCAGGGCCGTGACTCGATCACCACGCGCGACGATGGCGCGCGATAGCGCCCTTCCGATTAGCCCAGATGCGCCTGCGATGACGATGTGCGTGGTCATGATCGCTCCCAGCTCTCGATATCTCCCTGTACGACGGTGAAGATCGGGTGAGGTGTGGGCCGGGACCGGGCCCATCTCTCGGCGTCTCCGGGGCTGCGCGCGGCGATTTTCCTACCGAGGTGTGCCCATTCGTAGTCGAGCTGTCCGCGCGTCACCGGGAGCAGGGCGAGAGGGCCCACCTGGGCGAGGATGCGGGTCTCGTCGAAGCGGTAGCCCCGGCCGGTAGCCTCTCGTTGCAGTCCGTGAAGGTAGGCGCCGATGGTCGCCAGCGGATCGCTGGTCTCCCGGAACCGGATCAGCTGCGGGTGGTGACGGTACCCCTTTGTGCGCCCGGCGAGTACTGCCTGCGCAAGCAGCGCCTCCCGCCATCCGGCGACCAGGCCAGCACGGTCGAGGTGGACTGGGTGCAGGGACCAGATCCTCATCGCGGCGTCCGCTCGCTTTCGGGGGTTCGGGCGAGCTTCGAGGGCCACCAGATTGCGCGGCCGATGTCGTAGCTGAGCGCCGGGACGAGCAGGGTGCGCACCAGGAAGGTGTCGAGGAGAACGCCGAAGGCGACCATGAAGGCCAGCTGAACCAGAAAGAGGATCGGGATCACCGCGAGCGCGGCGAACGTGGCGGCGAGCACGAGCCCGGCGGAGGTGATGACGCTTCCGGTCACAACTGTGCCGCGCAGCACACCCATTCTCGTGCCGTGCCGCAACGATTCTTCCCGCACCCGACTCATGAGGAAGATGTTGTAGTCCACCCCCAGTGCGACGAGGAACACGAAACCAAACAGCGGCACCGCCGGATCCGCCCCGGGGAAGTGGAAGAGGCCGTTGAACACGAGCGCAGACACCCCCAGCGCGGTGCCGAAGGACAGCACCGTGGTGATGAGGAGCAGCACGGGTGCCACCACGGAGCGCAGCAGCATCATCAGGATGAGCGTGATCACGAGGAGCACGACCGGGATGATGAGCGTGCGGTCGTGGATAGACGCCGCATCCGTATCCACCGCGGTCGCGGTGACCCCGCCGACCATCGCGCTCGGTACGGCGTTCGCGAGCTCGGCACGTAGCCGGGTCACCGTCCCCGCAGCGGCCTCGGAGTCGGCCGCATCGGCGAGGGTGGCCTGCAGCAGCACACGACCGTCCACGACCGTCGGGGCGGGCGTGGGGGTACCGGGCGGTCCGACCGCGCCGATGCCGTCGGCGGTCACGGGAGCTGAGCCGCTGGGGGAATCGGCTGTGACCACCGAGACGCCATCGATTCCATCGGCATCGAGCAGAACCTCGCTCGCTGCCTCCATCTGCTGCTCATCGACGACGACGAGCGCCGGGCTTCCCGATCCGCCCGGAAAGTGCTCTCCGAGCGCGACTTGGCCGTCGCGGGCCTCGGATGCGCCCAGCACCAGGTCCGACTGCGGCACGCCGCTCGCGTCGAGCTGGGTGATGCCGAGCGCACCGATCACGAGGAGCAGCGCGGTCGTGCTCCAGATGAGCCGCGGGCGGTGGCGGATCGAGCGAGCGAGGTGCCCCCACACGCCGGTGCGGGGGATGTCCCCCTCGGCTTCCACTGCTTCGGGCTCGTAGCGGGCACGGCGGGGCCAGAAGGCAGCACGGCCGAAGGCGAAGAGCATCGCGGGCAGCAGCGTGAGCGCGGCGAGCATCGCGAAGACGATGCCGATTGCGGCGACGGGACCGAGGGTGCTGTTTGATTTGAGGTCGCTGAGCAGCAGGCAGAGAAGGCCAGCGATGACGGTGCCGCCCGAGGCGACGATCGGCTCGAATGCGCCTCGGATCGCGGCGAGAGTGGCAGCCCACTTGTCCTCGTGGACCCGGAGCTCCTCGCGGTAGCGGGCGACCAGCAGCAGCGAGTAGTCGGTCGCCGCGCCGATGACGAGGATGAAGAGGATCCCCTGCGTCTGCCCGCTCAGCAGTAGGACCCCCCATTTGGCGAGCCACCACACGGTCAGCAGGGCCGCGCAGAGCGCGAACAGGCTCGTCGAGAGCACCGCGACCGGAAGGAGCAGTGAGCGGTAGACGAGGATCAGTATGACGAGAACCGCGAGCAGGGCGACCCCGAGCAGAATGCCGTCGATCCCGGCGAACGCGTCGACGAGGTCGGCGGTGAACCCTGCGGGCCCGGTGACGAAGACCGCGATGCCGTCGGGGGCGGCGGCGCGCAGCGCCGCCCCGACCTCTGTCACGACGGTGCCGACCTCCGCCGAGTTGTCGATCGGGACGAAGGCCTGCGCAGCCAGTCCGTCGTCGGACGGGAGGACAGGCGAGACACCGGATCCGACTCCGTCGATGCGCGCGGCCGCGTTGAGAGCGTCGCCGAGGGTGCCGAGCTGGTCGCTGGTGAGCGCTTCCTGGCCGGTGAACACGACAATGGCGGGAATTGCCGTCGAATCGTTGAACTCGCCGAGCAGCGCCTGCACCTTCGTCGCGTCGGCGGATGCGGGGAGGTAGGTGGTCTGATCATTGGAGGACACCTCGGATACCTTGCCGAAATAGGGGCCGCCGATACCCGCGATCGTGAACCAGACCAAGATCAGCACGGCAGGCAGCAGCACGCGGAGCCATCGCGGGACGGGGCTGCGTTCCGGCAGCTGCGGGGTGGGCGGCCGACGCTCATCGTCATGGGCAGCAGGGCGGATCATGCGAGTCTCCATTCGACGATGAGGAGGACAGTGACGAGGAACCCGGACAGATAGTTGAGGGCGATGAAGCGGCGCCAAGCGCGGTTCGTGGCCGCCGATCCCTTGTCGGTGATGGAGCGGAAGGGTAGGCAATTCAGCAGGTACGGTATCGCGATGAGGGCCGCGAGCGGGCCTGGCCACGTCGTTCCGAGCATGAGAAGACCGGCTGCGACCCAGAGCAGCAGGGCGAATCTCACGGTCGCACGCGCGCCGATGGCCGTCGCGATGGAGCGGATTCCGGCCGCACGGTCGGGGAGGATGTCCTGCACCGCGCCGAAGGCGTGCGCCGCCATCCCCCAGAGGAAGAACGCGGCGAGCAGGAGGATGAGTGGCCAGTCGATGCGGACTCCGGCGAGGAGCAGGCCGACCACGGCGGGGCTCACGAAATGCGTGCTGGACGTGATCGAGTCGAGGAACGGCCGCTCCTTGAACCGAAGCCCGGGAGCCGAGTAAGCGACGACAGCGAACGCACTGACCGCGAGCGCGATCCACACGGTCGGCCCGCCCGCGGTAGCGAGCAGCAGTAGGAACGGAATGTTCGATAGCGCGGCGACCCACAGGATCGGCCGATGCAGCCGGGGCGGCAGCAGCGCCCCTTCGATCCCTCCCTTGCGCGGGTTCGCCAGGTCGGAGGCGTAGTCGAAGACGTCGTTGATGCCGTACATGGCGAGATTGTAGGGAATGAGGAAGTAGAGAAATCCGAGCAGGAGAACGCCGTCGATCTCGCGGGTCGTCATGAGATAGGCCGCGCCGAATGGGAATGCGGTGTTGATCCAGCTGATCGGGCGGGATGCCAGGACAAGCTGGGTGAAGCCATGCCGCCGCTCGGAGCTCCCGCGTTCCAGGAGAAGCCACAGCGTCGGCAGCAGCAGCACGCCGGCGAGCGGGTAGGCGAAATCCTCGATCGGTGCCAGCCCGATGTACGTGCCGGAGAGGCGTTCCGGAGGGTAATGGAACAGTCCCGCACCGATCATCAGGTTGTCGAACACCGCGGTCAGAGCGAACAGGACGCACCCCGTCGCGACGACCGCGGCGAGGGTGAGCCAGCGGGATGATCTCGGCCTCCTGCGGAACGCGACGACCGCGAGCACGATGGATCCGACGGCGGCGACAACGACGCCTGCGAGGGCGAGAACGGCATAGCTCATGAGCCGCCCTCCTCGTCATCGCGACGCCCCGCATCGGCGCGGAGGATCCGCATGGACCCCGTGAAGACGATCATGATGCACAGCACGAAGAACTGCAGGAACACGGGCTCTTCGAGAGGCATCTCGGGCCACAGGACGATGCCGGAGGCAATCTCACCCGCACCACGCAGAAATACGCCCGCCGCTATCCCGGCGGCGTCCCACGCAAGGAGAAGCCCGACGCCGAGCACCGTGACGAGCGTCGCGACCGCGGGATCGTGCCAGAAGAAGAGCCGGAAGCGGCGATCGAGCAGGAGCATGCAGGCGATGCCGAGAAGCAGCAGGAGCAGATACACGAAGCCCATCACGCCTTCACCTCCGCACGGAGAGGCACCGGGAGCGGGCCGGCGCTGTTGTCGCCGCGGATGCGCTTGAGGACGAGCTCGGCGCTGATGAGGCACATCGGAACACCGACCCCGGGCGCGGTCGTCGCGCCGGCGTAGTAGAGCCCTTCCACCCGCTTCGACGCGTTCTGGGCGCGGAACATCGCGGACTGGCTCAGGATGTGCGCAGGCCCGAGCATCCCGCCGCGCCAGGAGTGGTAGTCGCCCGCGAAATCGGCCGGGCCGAGTGTCTCGCGCACGACGATGCGATCGCCCAGGTCGGGGATCCCGGCCCACTCCGAGATCTGCTCGATCGCGGCGTCCACAGCGTGCTCGACGAGCGCCGAAGGCGAAACTCCGCCCGCGCTGCCGGCGCCGATGCCGGGATCGGCAGGGACGGGGATCAGAACGAAGAGATTCTCGTGGCCCGCGGGCGCGACCGTCGGGTCTGTCGCGCTGGGCTTGCACACGTAGATCGAGGCCGGATCCGGGATGCTCGGGTGCTCACCGAAGATCGCCGCGAAGTTCGCGGCCCAGTCCCGCGTGAAAAAGAGCGAGTGATGCGGCAGCGTCGGCAGCTCCCCGCGGACGCCGAGCATCGCGATCACGGCGCCGGGCCCGCTCGTGCGGCGCTCCCACCAGCGCTCCGGGTAACTGCGATCCGCGGGTGCCAGGAGGCGCGTCTCGGTGTGGTGGAGGTCGGCGGCCGAGACGACGATATCGGCGGCCTCGAGCACCTCGCCCCCGCCCCGTGCGCGCCAGGAGACCCCCACCGCCCGGCTGCGGCGCCCACCATGGCGCCAAGACCGGCCGCGATCCGTGAGCCGATCAGTGCGAATGCACAGCACTTCCGCCTCTGTCACGATCCGCGCCCCCGACGCGAGCGCGAGCGCCTCGAGCCGCTCGGTGAGCTCCCAGAAGCCCCCCATCGGGTATCGGACGCCGTCGTCGAGATCGAGGGCGCTCATCAGGTGGTACATCGCGGGCGCTGCGGCGGGGTCAGTACCGAGGAACACGGCCGGATAGCCGAGCACCTGACGCAGCACCGGGTCCGCGAATCGTTTGGCGGCGTGGGATTCGAGGGAGCTGGTGAGCAGCCTCGCAAGCTTCGGCAGGCCAGTGAGCACCTCCCGGTGCAGCAGCGAGGAGACGCTGGTGAACGTATTGTACAGGAAGTAGCGCTCCGCGAGATCGCTCACGCGCCGCGCCGAGGCGAGGTAGCGGTCCAGCCTCGTCCCACTCTCCGGCTCCACTCGGCGGAACGCTTCCCGCACCCCTGGCCGTCCCCGCGGGATGGTCAGTGGCTCTCGCCATGATCCATCCGGCTCGGCCTCGCTGAATACCCGGTATGCGGGGTCGAGGAAACGGAGGTCGAGCTGTTCCTGCGCGGAGGTCCCCATGAGTTGGAAGAAGTGCTCGAAGACGCTGGGCATCAGGTACCAGGACGGCCCACTGTCGAATCGGAACCCGTCGCGCTCGACCGTCCCGGCGCGACCGCCGATGCGGGAGTTCTTCTCCAGCACGACCACCTCGTGGCCCTCGCGGGCGAGCAGCGCTGCGGTTGCGAGGCCGGCGATCCCGCCGCCGATGATCACCGTGCGCGTCATCGCCGTCTATCCCGGATCGTGGCGAGGATCGCCGAGGCTACCAGGATGAGCTTCACCGGGTTCGGCACGCGGATGCGTCGTGCGGTGAGCTCCGTTGCAGGGGTGCGCGCAATGCGATCGGTGAGGTTCGCGAAGAGGGCGTGAGCGCTGCGCACCGCCGCCCGAGCATCGAGCGGCAGCAACGGGATCGCCTCCTCGGCGTCGGCGAGCTGGCTGCGGATCTCGGTGACCCAGGATTCCAGCTCTCGTTGCGTCAGCGCACTTCCCTCGCCGAGATAGCTGCGTCCCAGCCGGGCGGTGTCGTCGCCGAGATCCCGCAGGAAGTTGACGTTCTGGAACGCCGCGCCCAGCTGACGTGCGCCGTGCTCCGCGCGCAGGCGCACGGCATCCGCTGCCCCGCGATCCCGGAGGAAGACGCGCAGGCACATCAGCCCCACGACCTCTGCGGATCCATACACGTAGGCGGCGTGCGCGGCCTCGTCGAACGCGATCCGGCGGTCGCCGTCGACCAGGTCGCTGCGCATCGAGTCGAAGAACGGCTCGATCAGCGCCTCGTCGATGCCGCACTCCCGAGCGGTGAGCGCGAAGGCGTGCACCACCAGATCGGTGCTGTATCCGGTGCGCAGGGCGTGTCGGGTTTCTGCGGCGTACCGATCCAGGGCGTCACGCTGCTCCTCGAGGCTCAGACCCGCCTGATCGGCGACCCCGTCGACGATCTCATCGGCAACGCGGACCAGGGCGTAGATGTTGCGCACATGACGCCGGTGGCGCCGACCCAGCAGACGCGTCGCCATGCCGAAAGACGTCGAGTAGGCCCCGATGACATCCTGCGACACGGCCTCGGCCGCCCTCGTGAACTGCGCGAGCGAAGACCCCCGAGGGGGAAAGAGTTCGTCGCGGGTCATGACGCCCTCCCGTCCAGACGCGCCTGCAACGCGAGCAGAACCCGCTGCACCCCATCGGGGATGATCTCGGACTCGTTGGCGAGGAGGTTCCGGAATGCCGTCATCTGATCGCTGACGAGGTTCTGAACGAAGGCCTCGGCCCCGCACGCCCGGAGGCGGCGACGCACGCTCTGGGCGGCCGCGATCGAGTAGGCGGCTTCGCTGAGCTCGGTTTCGATTCCGGACCATTCGCCGCACAACCGGGCGAAGCAGACGATCGCGGTCTGTTTCCCCTCCCGGAGATCGGAGAACGCGTCCTTGCCATGTACCTCGGCGTCGCCGAAGGTGGAGAGCAGATCATCCTGCAGCTGATACGCGAGACCGAGGTACCATCCCGCTTCCCGCAGTCGCTGCTCGAGCTCGAGGGACGCGCCGGCAAGAATGGCGGCGGCCCGAAGAGGGAGTTCGAAGCTGTAGGTGGCGGTCTTTCGGCCCGTCATCGCCAATACCGTTGCGAGGTCGGGTCCGATGAGGCCATCGCTCAGACCGACGTCGACGAATTCTCCGGCCGTCGTCTCGAACACGGTGTGCTCGAGAAGATCGAGCAAGCGGATCCGCTGCTCGACCGGGAGATCGGCGCGTGCGAACAGCTGGTGCGCGCAGGAGAGCATCAGATCCCCGGCCAGGATGCCCCCCGTCTGCGCCCAATGCCGCCCATCTCCGGGGCGGGACACACACGGCGATGCCTCTCCCAGCTCGCCGATGAGATTCAGCCGACCTCGCCGGAAGAGATCCCCATCGATGACGTCGTCGTGCAACAGAAACGAGTAGTGCAGCACCTCTATAGCGGCGGCAATACGCACGGTCTCCGAGCGAATCGGGCTGGGTGCCGATGCGGCTCGGAGTGCATCATAGGTTTCCAGGAGAAGCAGCGGGCGCACCAGCTTGCCCCGTCCGACATGGTTCGACGCCAGAGCCCAGAGCCGCGCGAACTCGGGTCCGTAGGATTCGGCCGCCGACTCCGACCGTGCGAGGAGCTCCCGAAGTTCCTGCTCCACCTCGAGGCGCAGATCGTCTCGGGTCCATACGGTCGTGGTCATGTGCGCACCGCCCCGGGGAAGACCGATTCCGGACCCGTCGGATCGGGCTCGGATGCCCACTGCAACCGACGCATCTGCAGCACCATCCAGGGACTGAACACGAACGGTGTCGACATCACGGCGCGAGCGAGCGATGATCGGTCGACCCACGCCCACTCCATCACCTCTTCGGGGTGCGGGGACAGGGTGCCCGAGATCGTCGCGGTGTACACCGGGCAGACCTCGTTCTCCACGATCCCCCCGGCGTCGACGGCGCGATACCGGAAGCCAGGATCGACAACTCGAACCCCCCGAACCTCGACGCCTAGCTCCTGGCGAGCCCGACGTTCGACAGCCGCCTCCAGCGCCTCACCGGGCTCGGGATGCCCGCAGAAGCTGTTCGTCCACACCCCCGGCCACGTCACCTTCGAAAGCGCGCGCCGGGTCACCAGCACCCTGCCCGACTGGTCGAAGAGGTAGCAGGAGAAGGCAAGGTGCAGGGCGGTCGACGTGTTATGCACCATCAGCTTGTCCGCCGACCCGATCGGCACAGCATGCTCATTGAGCAGAACCACCCGCTGCCCGATCGGCTCGCCACCGAGAGCCGCTCGATCCACCTTGTTCATGCCCACCCGATTCGCTAGTTTCATTAAATGCTAGCCTAGCTAATAACAAGAAGGGTAGAAAACATCGGATCCGGTACCATATGACCATGTCGAAGCATGATGGGGAGGCAGCCTCGGTATCGTCGAGCCTCTACGACGTCGAGAAGAACGACCCCGATTCACTCCTCATCGACCGTTCCGAGATGTCGCCGGAGGACATCCGCGGAATCACGGAACTTATGACCGCGCTCGGGCACCTTCGGGACGCCGAGCAGCAGCTATCCGAAGCGTCGCAGCGGTACATGAAGCTCGGCCGATCTGACATGCGGGCGCTGCATTTCCTCATCGTGGCCCAGCACACACACGCACTGATCACCCCAAGCGCGATCGCGACGCACCTCGGGATCTCCACCGCCTCGACTACCAAGCTCCTCGACCGGCTCGAGGCTGGTGGTCACATCGTGCGAGCTCCGCACCCCAGCGACCGCCGCGCACTCGCTATCACCATCACGGACGAAACCCGCGAAGCGGCCATGCAGACGGTCGGGAGGCTCCAGGCCAAACGGTTTCACGCAGCAGCTCGTCTTACTCGCTACGAGCGAGCGATAGTGACCCGTTTCCTCGAAGATATGACTGAGCAGATCGGCGTTCGCACCGAAGCCTGGAGCCGGGAATCATTCGATGCACCTGCAGACCCGCCCAGTTAGTCCCTTGAAATCATCCACAGCACCCTCGTTCGTGAATCTCCCCTTCGAGTGAGAGCCTCCGTTGACGTACCGCAGGTCGGACTCTTGCAGTGATCGGAGCCGACGGGCAGATCGGCTCCGCCTTCCTGACTGCGCCGTAAGGGGCAAGTCGCTGTGCGGTAACGGGGTATTACCGGGGGTCTCAGGAGTGAACCGCCTACTGTCTGCGCGCCGATGCCGATGCCGAATCTGGCGACGCGATTCGTGCGCATTACCGGAAAACATTGCCGGAGCCGTGGAGTGCCCACGCCTCGAAGTCCCTTATGGGGAGGGGCTGCCGGCGCGGAAAAATGCTAAGGAAAGTGCTAAGGGTTGTGTAGGTCGGGGTATCGCGGTGGAGTTATCCACAGGCTAGATGCTCTAGATCGTTGATCTTATGCGGCAGAACGCGCCCCGTGGTTTCGCGGTGCTCGGGGGTCGAGGTCAGTTCAAGTCCCCCCTCGCGCACGCAATGAGCGATGTTGTAACCCACGCCTGAGGAAACAGGTCCTGGGTTACAACATCGCTCTTTTCGTTGTCGGCGGTGTGCTTTTCGGCCCAGGCGACGGCCTGCTGCTTGGTGGTGTCGTCGAGGATGGTCTCGAAGGGTGCAGCGGTGTCGGGGGTCTGTCAGATTAACGGTGGATCTGGCCTGGCGCATTTCAGTTGATTCGGCCTTCGAAGGTGATCGCGAAGGCGTTGAGTGCGGGCTTCCACCTGGTCACCCAGCGTGCCCGACCCCGGCCGGTCGGGTCAAGCGACCGCGTCACGAGGTAGAGGCACTTCAGCGCGGCCGCGTCGTTAGGGAAGTGGCCGCGGGCCCGCACCGCGCGACGATAGCGGGCGTTGAGGGACTCGATCGCGTTCGTCGAGCAGATGATGCGGCGGATCTCGACGTCGTAGTCCAGGAACGGGATGAACTCGCTCCACGCGTTCTCCCACAGCTGCCGGATCGCCGGATACATCGTGCACCACTTCTCCGCGAACTCCTCGAACCTCGCCCTCGCGGCGGCCTCGGTCGGAGCTGTGTAGACGGGCCGCAGGTCGCGGGCGATCTGGTCCCAGTACTTCCGCGACGCGAACTTGAAGGTGTTGCGGATCAGGTGGATGATGCACGTCTGCACCGTCGCGAACTCCCACGTCGTGTTGATCGACTCGGGCAGCCCCTTGAGTCCGTCACAGACCACGATGCAGACATCCTCGACACCGCGGTTCTTGATCTCTGTGAGCACGCCGAGCCAGAACTTCGCGCCCTCACCGCCGTCGCCGGCCCAGATCCCGAGGATGTCGCGTTCCCCGGTCGTGGTGACGCCGATGGCGACGTAGAACGGCTTGTTCCGCACCTGCCCGTCCCGAACCTTCACCACGATCGCGTCGATGAACACGACGGGGTACACCCGATCCAGCGGACGGTTCTGCCACTCGGTCATCTCCTCGATGACCTTGTCGGTGATCTTCGAGATCGTGTCCTTGCTGACACTGGCACCATAGACGTCGTCGAAGTGCGCGGCGACCTCACCCGTGGTCAGCCCCCGGGCGGTGAGCGAGAGCACGATCTCGTCGATCCCGTCCAGGCGGCGCTGACGCTTGCGGACGATCTTGGGCTGGAACGACCCGTCACGGTCCCTGGGGACGTCGATCTCGACGGCGCCGATCTCGGTCAGCACCGTCT
Source organism: Leucobacter soli (assembly GCF_042659205.1). Taxonomy (NCBI): domain Bacteria; kingdom Bacillati; phylum Actinomycetota; class Actinomycetes; order Micrococcales; family Microbacteriaceae; genus Leucobacter; species Leucobacter soli. The sequence continues at coordinate 2,026 of NZ_JBHSRW010000021.1, read as the reverse complement.
TGGACCGGGTCCCGTTACGGGCGTTCTCGCTCTCGCTGACCGTGTGCTTCTCGTAGCCGAGGTGCTCGGTCATTTCCGCCTCGAGCGCAGTCTCGAGCACCGTCTTCGTCAACCCGCCGAGCAGGCCTCCCGGCCCGACGAGGCTGACGCCCTGTTCCTTCGCCTGCGCAAGCAGCTGCTCGGCGATCTGTTGCTGATCGATGATCTCTCCCGCCACAGGATCGATCACCTCGATAGCCTGACTCATTGCCCTTCCTTTCGGTCAGGCCAGTCCCAGATCCACCGTTTTCCTGACACTCCCATCCAGGTCTCCCGGTCCACGGGGTCTGATGCACGTTTAGGTGACATTCTGACCTGCCCTACGGTTTGGTTACCTTTTCCATCGGTGAGTATCGAGTTCGTTTCGCTTCTGAAAGGCTCGTTCTTATGCCCAAGCAGTATCCCGGAGAGTTCCGGCAGCGTGCAGTCGCGCTCGTTCGTTCTGGCAAGCCGGTAAAACATGTTGCTGAAGACCTCGGCATCAGCGCTGGGGGTCTTCACCGGTGGGTGCGGCAAGACCGCATCGACCGCGGTGAGGTCCCCGGCATCAGTACCTCGGAGAGTGTGGAGCTCACTCGCGCGAGGAAACGCATCCACGAGCTCGAACAAGAACTCGAGATCGTGAAACGGGCCGCAAAGCTCCTCGGGGAGGATGCCCCGCACCCAAAAGGATCCACCCGGTGATCGACGCCCTGGTCGACGCCGGGTTCTCAGTGAAGATGTGCTGCCGTGTGCTCGGGGTATCTTCGCCGGGCTACTACCGGTATCGGGCCCGCCCGCTGTCGCGTACGCAGATGCGCAGGCAGTGGTTGACTGGTTTGATTCGAGAGGTGCATGAAGCGTCACGAAGGACCTACGGGTCCAGGCGGATCCACGCCGAACTCACGATGGGGATGGGTGTGGTGGTGAGTGAACGTCTCGTCGCGGTGCTCATGAGTCTCGCGGGCATTCGCGGGCTGCCAGGGCCAGCGAAGGTGAAGAAACTGCGGGGTGTGGTCACGGCGGATGATCTCGTGAATCGGAAGTTCCATCGCCTGTCACCGAACGAACTATGGGTTACAGATATCACTGAACATCGCACGAAGGAAGGCAAGGTGTTGTGTTGCTGCGTGATGGACACGTTCAGCAGAAAGATCGTGGGATGGTCGATCGACACGGTGCAGGATTCGAACCTTGTCGTGAACGCGCTCGATATGGCGTTGAAGAATCGACAGCCTTCCCCTGGTGGAGTGGTGCACGCGGACCATGGCGTGCAATTCACCTCTTGGGCATTCACGAACAAGATTCGTGAGGCAGGGCTGATGCCTTCGTTCGGATCGATCGGTGATGGGCTTGATAACGCGATGATGGAGTCGTTCTGGTCCTCGATGCAGATCGAGCTGCTTGACCGGCAGCGATGGTCAACGAGAGTCGAGCTCGCGAACGCAATGTTCGAGTACATCGAGGTGTTCCACAACCGGAAGCGACGACATTCAGGGGTCGGGTATCGCACCCCGATCGAGGTCGAGGTAGCCTACGAGAGGACGCTCGTTCCAGCTTGATCCTCGCCACAGTGGTGGGTAACCAAACTGTAGGGCAGGTCAAACTGTCACCTAAACGGGCATCAGACCCTGCCGTCGCGCCAGCGGCGGGCCCCGGCGTGCAGTTCGTCGGCGAAGCCGGCGTAGCGCAGCGCTCAGGTGGTCAACTGCGCCGCGTGCGCCTCGTCCACGACGTCGCGGTCGTCGGCGAGCGCGGCGGCGCCGAGCGACATGATGCGGCAGTAGCTCGACGCGCGTTCGAGGGCGATCGAGAGGTCGCCGGTGAAGACGCCGCGAAGGATCGCGTCGCAGAGCGCAGCGATCGACTGCGGGTTGACGGGCTCGGCCACGCCCGCGACGACGGGGTGGATCGTCGGCGCGGTCGACCGGCCGATGCGGAAGAGATCGGCCGTGCCTTCCGGGTCGCCCTCCGCGATGCGGTGCAGCAGGTAGATGCGCCAGAGCTG
>NZ_JBHSRW010000020.1:0-22513 GCF_042659205.1 Leucobacter soli | reverse complement strand
CCGCAGTCCGCGCGGCCGCCGGATCCCCGACGGGCTCCCCGCCCTTCGGGCGCACCGCACGGCCGGGTCGGGGCCGCTGCATGCGCCGCTCCACGATCCGGGCGATCTGCTCGATGACGACGGTCATCGCCCAGTAGATGATCGCGGTGGCGAGGTAGGCCTCGAAGAAGCGGTAGTCGCGGCCGCCGACGATCTTCGCATAGGCGGTGATCTCGATGACGGAGACGACGAAGGCGAGCGAGGAGGCCTTGAGCATCCCGATGAAGTTGTTGACGAGCGTCGGGAAGGCGACCACGGAGGCGTTCGGAATGGTGATCCTGCGCAGCGTCTGCAACGGCGTCATGCCGAGCGATTGCGCGGCCTCGATCTCCTTGCGGTCGACGGACAGCAGGGCGGCGCGGATCGACTCCGAGCTGTAAGCCGCTTCGTTGAGCGCGAAGGTCAGCGCCGCGACGACGAACGGCGAGAGCGCGAGGGCGTCGAGGTCGGTGCCGAGGCTGTGGTTGAGATAGAGGATCGCGATCGGCACGGCGTTGACGTTGAGCAGCAGCTGAACCAGGATCGGCGTGCCGCGCAGGTACGAGACGAGCACCGCCGTGACCTGGCTGAGCACCGGGACGCGGCCGAGCTTGATCAGCGCCATGACGAGCCCGATCGCGGTGCCCAGCACCGTCGCGACCACGCTCAGCAGGAGCGTGACGGGGACGTAGGGCAGCAGCGCGATCGCGTAGTCGCCGATGGCGCCGAAGTCGATGATGTTCATGCGTTTCCGTGGTCGGGTGATCCGGGAGCAGTGCGGGGCGAGAAGCGAAGAGCGAAGGACGGAGTGCGGCGGGGCGAAGGGGGCGCCCCGCCGCCCGTGCTCAGCTGCGCGGCGTCACGTCGATGCCGCCGAAGAACTCGGCGCTGAGCTCCGCGAGGGTGCCGTCGGCGATCAGCTCGCCGAGCGCGCCGTTGATCTCCTCGATCACTGCACTCTGATCCGTGGCGCGGGAGAAGGCGAACGCCGAGTAGAGGTTGGTGCCGTAGGTGTCGACGAGGTAGTCGCTGTCGAGCTGGGTGAAATCGACGTCGAGGCCGGCGTCGGCACCGTAGCCGGTGAAGACGACCTGCTCGGAGAAGATGAAGTCGACCGCTCCCGTGGCGAGCCCCTGGAACTGCTGCTGGAGCTCGAGTTCCGTGTACTCGATCTCGATCTGGGCGTCGGGGTTCGCCTCGTTGTAGGCCTCGAGCATCTTCGTGTAGTTCAGGCCAGGGGTGCCGTAGGTGCGCTTGCCTGCGAGCTGGTCGATCGTGGTGAGGCCGGCGACGCCCTTGCCGGTCTGCTGCACGATGCCGAAGACGGCCTCGATGTAGGGGTCTGAGAAGTCGTACTTCTCGCGGCGCTCCTCGGTGGTGCTGAGATTGTTGGCGACGATGTTGAAGCGCCCGGCGTCCAGCGCGGGGAAGAGCCCAGGGAAGTCGGTCGCCTGGAACTCGAAGGCCACATCGTCGAGCTTCTCGTCGATGAGCTTGAGCACCTCGATGTCGTAGCCGGTGAGGTTGTCGTCCTCGTCGTAGAAGGTGTAGGGCTTGACCGCACCGCTGGTGCCGACGACGAGGGTTTCGGCCCCGGCGCTCTCCGCGGCTTCGGCGCCCCCGCCGGATGCGCAGGCGCTGAGTCCGAGCGCGGCGATGGTGAGCGCTCCGAGCGCGGCGGTCGTCCGGGTGAGGCGGGTCATGGTCGGGTCCTTTCGTGGGAAGACATCCAGAAGACTAGAACCATCAACTTATAAGGAAAAAGAATGTGTCACATTGTTTCGTGTTATGCTGCGAGGATTCGGCACTCGCCTGCCCCGTGGCCGGCGTTCCCGGGCGCCGAACGGTCCGGTCGACGCCGCCGACGCCGGTAGACTGGCCGGATGCAGGATCGTGTCTTGATCAATGATCTGGCCGCTCGCGAAGACGGCCCCGTTCGCGTCTCCGGATGGGTGGAGAAGGTGCGCGACCAGCGCCACGTGCAGTTCGTCGTGCTTCGCGACGAATCGGGCGCCGTGCAGCTGGTGAACGGCGGGGTGCTGCGCGAACCGGATCCCGAGAATCCGCGATCCGACATCCTCGTGCCGCGCACCCGCACCATCAGCGAGCTGACCCACGGCACCTTCGTGACCGTCGGCGGCGAGCTGCAGCACAACGAACGCGTGAAGCTCGGCGGCGTCGAGATCCAGATCGATGAGATCTCGGTCGTCACGGCTGCACTGCCCGACAACCCGGTCGCCGACGACTCGGGCATCGACGTGCGCCTCGACTGGCGCTTCCTCGACCTGCGGCGGCCGGAGCAGAACCTCGTGTTCCGCATCCAGACCACCTTCCTGCACGCGCTGCGCCAGGTGTGGGTCGACCGCGGCCTCATCGAGATCCAGACGCCGAAGCTCATGGCCTCGGCCAGCGAATCGCGCGCGGAGCTCTTCGAGGTCGAGTACTTCGAGGGCAAGGCGTTCCTCGCGCAGAGCCCGCAGTTCTTCAAGCAGATGGCGCAGGCCGCCGGCTTCGGCGGCATCTTCGAGGTCGGCCCGGCCTTCCGCGCCGACCCCTCGTTCACGTCGCGCCACGCCACCGAGTTCACCTCGATCGACATGGAGATCAGCTGGGTCGACTCCCACGTCGACGTGATGGACCTGCACGAGGAGCTGATGGTCGCCGGCATCTCCGCCGTCGAGGAGAAGCACGGCGAGGAGATCCAGAAGCTCTTCGGCGTCGAGCTCGCGGTGCCGTCGCGCCCCTTCCCCCGGATCCCGCTGGCCGAGGCGAAGGAGATCGTGAAGGCCGAGGGCTACGAGATCCCCCGCGCCGACGCCGACATGGACCCGGAGGGCGAGCGCCGCATCGCCGCGCACGTCAAGCAGAAGTACGGGTACGACTTCGTGTTCCTCACCGACTACGCCGCGTCCATCCGCCCGTTCTACCACATGCGCCACGAGGGCGACGCGTCGCTCACCAACAGCTACGACCTCATCTACCACGGCGTCGAGATCTCGACCGGCGCTCAGCGCGAGCACCGCATCGAGGTGCTCGAGGCGCAGGCCGTCGAGAAGGGGATGGACCCGGCGGAGCTCGGCTTCTACCTCGACTTCTTCCGCTACGGCGTGCCGCCGCACGGCGGCTTCGGCATGGGCCTGAACCGCGTGCTCATGCTCATGCTGGGCCAGTCGTCGATCCGCGAGACCACCTACCTCTTCCGCGGGCCGAACCGCCTGCTGCCGTAGGCCGACGCGCCTGCGCGAGGAGCTCTCGGCCGTGGCGAGCCGGACGGGATCTCGCGTCTCGACGCCATGTATCACCGGTGATACACTGAGGCCATGAAGGCGGTGACGGTGCGCGATCTGCGCAATAACAGCGCGGCCGTTCTCGCGCGCGTCGGGCAGGGCGAGACCTTGACCGTGACGAAGGACGGCACCCCCGTCGCCGCGGTCACCCCGCTGCCGCGGCTCCCCTTGAACGCGGAGCAGCTCGTCGAGCGCTTCAAGCAGCTGCCTCCGATCGACGCCGCCGAGCTGCGCCGGGACATCGATGAGATTCTGGATCCGTCGCTGTGACCGCCGAGCATGACGGCATCCTCGACACCTCCGTGGTGATCGCCCTCGAGCATCAGGATCCGAGCACACTGCCGCTCTTCCCGGCTATCACCGCAGTGACGCTCGCCGAGCTCTCGGCCGGCCCGCTCGCCGCAACGGACGAGACCACCCGCGCGAACCGCCAGGTGCGCCTGCAGGCGGTCGAGGCGAGCTTCGATCCGATTCCTCTCGATGCCGACGCCGCTCGGGCGTTCGGCAGGGTGGCGGCTTCCCTCCGCGCAACGGGGCGCAAGAGGTCGGCCCGCGCCTATGACGCGCTCATCGCGGCGACGGCGATCTCACGCGGGCTTCCGGTGTATACGCTGAACCCCGACGACTTCGCCGGCATCGACGGGCTCGACGTCCGCACGCCTCGCCGACCGCGCAGGGAGCCGGAAGACTGAGGCGTGTCTGCCGAATCCTCGCCGTCCCTGGTAGCAACACGGACGGCATGAGCACGAACGCTCGAGAGCGGAGACCGAAGCCCCCACCCTCGAGCGTCGCCGATCCTGAAGCGTCTACCGGCGCGGCAGGTTACGCCGGGCGCAGCAGCCCGTCCATCGCCGAGCGCAACGCGAGACCTGCGGCATCCCAGGAGAGGGAGCCGATCGTGATCCGCGAGAGCAGGCCGTCGACGAGCGCGGTGAGGACGCGCGCGGCGGTCTCGGCGTCGACGTCGGATCGGATCGACCCGTCCGCCTGCCCGTCCGCGATCGTGGAACGGACGTTCTCCTGCCAGTCGACGAGTGTCGCGTTCACCTCGTCGCGAATCCCCGCTTCGAAGAGCGCCTCTCCCATCAGCTCCTGCCACACCACCGCGTTGTCCCGCATCGTGGGGGTGCCCGACATGTCGGCCAGCAGCAGCTCGGCGAGTCGGTCGAACCCGCAACCATCGGATCGCCGCCCATCCTGATCCGGGATCCCTCCGGCGATCGCGGTCATCCGGTTCGCATGATCCATAGTCGCCTGCAGCAGACCGTTGCGGTCGGTGAAGTGGTAGTAGACGAGCCCCACGGAGACTCCGGCATCGGAAGCGACGTCGGTGACACGGAACTTCCGTATCCCGGCCCTGGCGATGGCGCGCCATGACGCCTCGACGATCCTCCGGGCGGCCTCACCGTGCTGCATGAGATCAAATCTCATCGCCCGCTGCGCACGGCAGCGCCCGAGCCTCCTCGGCCCGGGCGCTGCCGTCCGCTACGCCTCGTCGGCGACCGAGTTCTCCACCGATCCCTCGCGCTTCGCGCCCACGGTGCGCACGAGCACCAGGTACACGATCGCGGTCACGGCGAAGCCGACCAGCCAGGCGATGTCGATGAAGCCGAGCGGTTCGGCCATCGGGCCGGTGAACAGCGGCGTGATCATGAAGGGCACCTGCGCGGCGAGGCCGATCGCATAGCTCCACAGGCCGACGCCGTTCCACTTGCCGTAGCGGCCGCCGTCGGGCATGAACATGTCGGCGATCGCGTACTCGCCCTTGTGCACGATGAAGTAGTCCACGAGGTTGATCGCCGACCACGGGATGAGCACGTAGAGCAGCAGCGTGAGGAACGCCTCGAAGTTCGCCATGAAGTCGCCCTGCCCCATGATCGCGATGAGCGTGGCGACGCCGCCCGAGACGATCGTCGTCCACACGCGGACCTTCGTGGTGACGGTGACCTTGAAGTTCGACTGCAGCACGGTCAGGCCGTTCATCACCGCCGAGTACAGCTCGACGCCGTTGATGAGGGCCGAACTCACCGCGAAGATCAGCAGCACGATGAGACCGATCGGGCCGAGGTAGTCGCCGAGTGCCGAGAGCGGGTTGTCGGGGTTCGCGGCACCCAGCAGCACGCCGAGCGACATGACGAAGACCGAGCTCAGCATGAGGCCGAGGTAGGTGCTCCAGAACGCCGTCTTCGGGCCCGACTTCTTGGGCAGGTAGCGCGTGTAGTCCGAGACGTAGGGTGCGTAGGCGAGCTGCCAGACGACGCCGATCGCGAGCATCGTGAAGAAGCCCTCGGCGTTGAACGCGGCATCGTCGCGCGCGGTGACGACCTCGGGCTGCGCCCAGAACATGATCATCGAGACCGCGACGGCGACGCCGATGATGATCGACAGCCAGGTCATCGTCTTGCGCAGCAGGTCGTAGCCGAAGACGCAGAGCACGACGCCGATGACGGCGAAGATGATGATGGCGAGCGTGCCGTCGAAGTCGGGCAGCACCACGGCCAGCGAGTCCTTCGCCACGATCAGGATGCTCGCGAAGAAGCCCATGAACATGATGAATGCGATGAGCGCGAAGAGACTCGCCCCGAGGTAGCCGAACTGGGCGCGCGCCTGCAGCATCTGGGGCACGCCCAGGTGCGGGCCCTGCGAGGCGTGCAGCGCGGCGCCGAACGCGCCGATCACGTTGCCGGCGACGATCGCGAGAATGCTCCAGCCGACGGGCAGGCCGTACGACCCGCTCGCGACCGCGCCGGTGACGACGGCGAGCGGCATCATGTTGAGACTCACCCAGATCGCGAAGATCGACCAGTTGGTGCCGGTGCGCTTGTTCTCCGGGATCGGCATGATGTGCTCTTGCTCGAACTGCACGAACGACTTCGTGACCGTCGCTGGTTCGTTGGACATTGCTCTCTCCTTCGAGTGGCTTCGCTGAGCGCGCGATGCGCGTCAGCTACTAGAGAAGAGCAATTCCCGCCGGATAGCGAACAGTCTTTGTGTATGCAGTGGATCTATTAGAGCGAAGATTCTATTCTTTACCATCGTTTCACGAGATTCCTACCTGATCATGCGCCCATAACGACCCTCCTGTTCCTCGATGCGGCGAAGTCGAGCGCCTGCTCGTACGACGCCCGATCGGCAATCATGCGACGGTACTTCATGATGTGCCGCTGGCCGTTCAACGTGAGCACTCCCGACAGCCGTTCACCGTCGCGGTAGACGACGACGAAATGATCGCTTCGGAGATCGCCCGAGACTACCTCGAAGTCGGTGGTGATCACCCCTGCGGATTGGATCCGGCTGCCGTACCAGTCAGACCAGAAGTAGGGGACGGTCTCGTACACCTGTTGCGAACCCCGCCCGGCGACTGCGTTCCGACCGGCGCGGGCGCCCTGCTCCGCGGCCGCGGTGAAGTGCTCGATCCGCATGGTACGGCCGAAGAGACCGTTCCACCAGTTCGCGACATCGCCGGCCGCGTAGACGTGCGGGTCGCTCGTACTCAGCGTCGCGTCGCACACGACCCCGTTCTCGATTTCGATGCCGCTGCCTTCCAGCCAGCCGACCGCGGGGCGCGTCCCGATCCCGACGACTACGAGGTCAGCAGCGATCCGTTCGCCGCCGGCGAGTTCGACGGCCTCGACCTGCTCGTCTCCGACGAACCCGGTCACGCCGGCTCCGCAACGCAGCTCGGTGCCGTGGCGGCCGTGCAACTCCGCAAGCACTCCGCCTATCTCAGCGCCCACCGCTCGTACCAGCGGCACGTCCGCTGCCTCGATGATGGTCGCATCGAGGCCTCGGCGTCTCGCACCGGAAGCTACCTCGGCACCGATGAAGCCGCCACCGATCACGACAACTCGCGCTTCTGCATCAAGCGCGTCACGCACAGTACGAGCATCTTCTAACGTGCGCAGAGCGACGACACCGGGAAGCCCCTCGGCCGCGGGCAGCCGGATCGGCCCGGATCCCGTCGCGATCACCGCGGAATCGTATCGGTGCTCGCCCTGATCCGTGACCACTGTCCGGTTCCCGGCGTCCAGCGCCGTCGCCCGTTCGCCGAGCATCATGCGGATGCCCTGCTCGGCGATCGCCTCGGTCGAGGCGATCCGCACGGGTTCGGGGGCCTCGCCCTCCTCCAGGAACTCCTTCGAGAGGAAGGGCCGGTCGTACGGCGTCTCCTTTTCCTCCCCGATGAGCACGATCTCGCCGCTGAATCCCGAAGCACGCGCGGCCTCGGCAGCCCGCAGACCGGCAAGCGAAGCGCCGACAATGACGAGTCGCTCCGACGCGCGCGTCATGATGCGCTCCAGCTCAGCGCCGCCTTCGGGCACGCTCGGATCGCCTCGTTCACCTCGTCGACCGCCGTTTCCGGGACTTCCTCTCCGGCGATCAGCTGCAGCACACCGTCGTCATCGACCTCGAAATAGTCCGGGCTGATGGCCTCGCACATCCCGATACCGGTGCAGCGGCCTCGATCTATCTGTATTTTCATCTCCGACTCTTCCTCTCGTATCCTTCCTCCGCGCACTGCCGTCGCGGTGCGCGGTTCATGCACCCCAGCGCACCGGGAGTCGCTGCGGACCTCGCGCCTGCCATCCGCTCACCAGCACCTCGGCATCCGGGTCGAGCCGGAGATTCGGAAGCAGTTCGATCGTCTCGCTGAGGATGATCTCTCCGAGCGTGCGGGCGACGTTGTGGCCGATGCAGAAATGCGATCCGAAACCGAAGGAGACGTTGTCACGATCCTCTCGGGCGATATCGAACTCATCGGGTCGTTCGAAGCGCGCGGGGTCCCGGTTCGCGGATCCGATGACCATCGCGATCTCGGTGCCCGCGGGGATCACCACTCCGCCGAGCTCCACCTCCTCGGTCGTGAGCTTCTCCGTCATCCCGAATGGCGGCAGCCATCGGAGTCCTTCCTCGATCGCCGAGCGCGCGTGCGCTGCCGGATCCTCCATGAACCGGTGCCATTGCTCCGGATGCGAGAGCAGTCCGTAGAGTGTGCTCGCCACGAGATGGGCGGGCTCCTGGAATCCGCCGACGATCAGCACCTCCGCGGTCGGTTGCAGCTGCTCGGCGCTGCGCACTTCGCCCTCGCGCATTCCATCCCGACGCAGGTGACCGAGCACGGTGTATCCCGGCGTCTCGTCGAGATCCGGGAGGCGCGCTTCGAGGTAGGCTCGGATTTCGTTCTTCGTCTGCCGGCTCGCGCGATCGACCTCGGGGTCACGACCGTAGTCGACCAACCGTGCGGCGAGGGTACGGAGCCACCGTGTCAGCGTCTCGTCGTCCACGTCTCCGTAACCGGCGATATCGCCGACCACACGCATGCAGATCGGCTCGAAGATCTCGCGAGCCGCGTCGGCCGAGCCGAGAGGGCGCATCCGCTCGAGGTGGCCACGGACGGCCTCGCGCATCTTGTCCCGATAACCCATCGTCTGCTTGGGGCGGAGCGGAGAGTTGGCCGCGGCGCGCAGCTTGCGATGCTCCTCGCCTTTCAGCATCATGAGGTTGCCCTCTCCATAGACGAACTCGTGGATGTCGTGAGTGGGTCCGAAGACGGCATCGTTGATGCCTGCCTCGCGGCAGAGCTCCCAAGTGAGCACGAGCACTCGGCCGGTCTCGGGAACATGCACGACCGGGCACTCCTCGCGCATCCATCCGTAGAAGCGATAGGGATCGGCCTCGAGTTCGGCGAGCGGGATGTCGGCGACGATGTCGAACGCGTTCCTCGCGGGTTCGGCCCGGGTCAGAAGGTCTGCACGGAACGATCCCTTGCGCAGAGTCTCGTTTGACTGATTCATGGTTACGTCCTTTCGCGACGTCGCTGTCTCGATATGCACCGGCGCATTCCAGTGCCGCGCAGAGAGCTACGATGATGATAAATACTGACTGAACATTCAGTCAAGTCTAATTATGCGCATGTACGAGGCGGAGCGGACCGTACCCCTCGACGCCAGTCGATACCCGACCGTGCACCGAGCACGGCGACCGGCGGCCCCGATCAGACCGGGAGCAGCAGGCGCTCCATGGCGACTCGGAGGGATGCCCTCGCCGCATCCCACGTGAGCGAATCGATCGCGAGGCGAGAGAGCAGTCCGTCGACGAGCGCGGTGAGGATCTGCGCGGTGACTACCGCATCCGCATCGGCCCGAACCGAACCGTCGCCCTGCCCCTGCCTGATGGCCCCGAAGACGTGCTGCTGCCAGTCCTGGATCGTCGCAGCCACCTGCCCCCGGATCTCGTCCTCGAAGAGCGCCTCCCCCACGATCTCATACCAGACCACGGCATTGTCGCGGCTGGTGTCGGTGCCCGCCATGTCGGTGAAGAGCAGCGCCGAAAGCTGCTCGAAGCCGCTGACCGCGGGTGGCTCGCCCTCCGAGGTCGACTCTGCGACGAACGCCATCCGATTCGCGTACTCCATCGTCGCACGCAGCAGTCCGTTGCGATCCGTGAAGTGGTAGTAGACGAGCCCGACCGAGACACCGGCGTCGGAGGCCACGTCGCTGACTCGGAACTTCCGTACTCCGGCTCTGGCGATGGCTCGCCACGATGCCTCGACGATCTTCTGGGCTGCTGCGCCATGCTCCATGCCCCCAATCTACCGCCCGTGCACGGTGCTGCGAGGGCCGGCAACCCCCGCCGGACCGGTGCTCGGGCGCGGTCGCCGGTTCAGACATCTCGCAGTTCGGGCACCGGGCGCGTGAACATACGGGTATTCCAGGCGATCCAGAGGAACCCGATGCCCATCCAGATCAGGCCCGTCACGAAGGCGAGGCCGGAGAGGCTCGTCCACAGCCACAGCGTGAGCGCACCGCCGAGCAGCGGCACGACGATGTGGCTCACCACCTTGACCGCGCCGCCCTTCCGATCGATCGCATACGTCTTGATCACGGCGATGTTCACGATGGTGAAGGCTACGAGCGCACCGAAGCTGATCACCGAGCTCACGAAGTCGAGACTCAGCACGATGGCGAGCAAGGAGACAGCGCCGACGATCAGGAGACTCCAGACCGGTGACCCGAAGCGGGCGCTGAGCCGACCGAACACCTTCTGAGGCAGCATACGGTCACGACCCATGGAAAAGAGGATCCGGGCGACGCTCGCCTGCGAAATGAGCGCCGCGGCGAAGCACCCGGCGACGTAGGCGGCCGTGAAGAAGGCGGTCATCGCCTTGCCGCCTGCCGCACCGATCACATCGAGCGCCGCCGCATCGACATCGGTGAAATTCTGCCACTCGGGAAACACCAGGTGGCCCGCGTAGCTCACGGCGATGAACACCGTGCCAGCGATCAGCGGGGCCAGGATGATCGCCCGCGGCACGGTCACCTTCGGATTCTTCGCGTCTTCGGCCAACGTCGAGATCGCGTCGAACCCGAGGAAGGAGAAGCAGAGGATCGCCGCACCGCCGACCACCTGCCCGATCGACGAACCCTCGAGCGTGAACGGCTCGATGAATGCGTCGGGCGCCAGCCCCTCGGTCCGGGTCAGCGCCAGCACGAGGAAGATGGCGATGAAGACGAACTGCACTGCCAGCAGCGCGAAGTTGGCCCCGTTCACCACCTTGATGCCGATGATGTTCATGGCGGTCGTCGCGACGAGAGAGATCACGATCCAGATCCAGACCGGAATCGCGGGGAACGCTGCGCCCATGTAGATGCCGATGAGCAGGTAGCACACCATCGGCAGGAGCAGGTAGTCGATCAGGGTGCTCCATCCAGCCACGAAGCCGAATTTCGCACCGAACGAGCGCGTGGCGTACGCATAGCTCGACCCGGCGTTCGGGTAGATGCGCACCATCTTGCCGTAGCTCGAAGCCGTGACAAGGATCGCGACCAGCGTGATGAGATAGGCGAGCGGCAGTTTGCCCTCGGTGAGCTGCACGACGATCCCGTATGTGGTGAAAGCCGCGAGCGGCACCATGTAGGCGATGCCGAACATCAGCAGGGACGGGGTCCCGAGCAATCGCTTGAAGCCGGCCTCCGTCTGGGGAGGTCGCGCGGCGGTCTCTGTGGTCACGATGGTTCCTTTCCTACTTCGTCGTAGTGAACGAATCAGCCCTCGTGTCGCACAGTCTGCCCGGTGCACGTGGGGCGCCGACGGAGAATTCCAGGAAGCAACTGAAGACTGACTCAATATTCAGTATGACCGGTGCGTCGGACCTCCGCAATAATTTCTCCAGATGCAAGCGATCCCGAAACCCGATCAGAGCGGCCGGGTTTCGGGATCGTTCTCGCGCGTGTCGGCGATGCGACGCAGTCGAGGGCGAGTCGTGGTGCAGGGTCGCACCGCCGAGGATCGTGCGCGCGACGCGCACCTCGTTGATCTCGTTGCTCGGCAGTCCGGTGCGGTCCCACTTGCCGCACGTACCGCGATCGAGAGGGAACATGCCCGGAACGTCGGAGTACCCCGCACGCAGGGCGAGGCAGTCGAGGAGGTTGATACCCGATGAGGGGATCGGCATGTCGCGCACTGATCGTGCGTTCGGCGATTGGCTCCGAAACTTGCCCCCTCTGGCAGAAGAGCCTCAGAATCTGCGTCTCTCCGCGCAATCGTGAGCGAGAACTCCGACGGAGCGGAGGCCCGCGGCGTTCCCGCGACGGGCCTCCGCTCCGGTGCGGTACGCGCGGCGCTACAGCCCGGCGCTCGCAGTCGCGAGGCCGAAGGCGCGATTGAGCAGGTCGGCCAACTCGTCGATGTCGCCGCGGGTCATGACGAGCGGCGGTGAGACCTGCACGAGCGGGTTGCCCTCGGCATCGATCGCGACACGGCAGATCAGGCCGGCCTCGGCGAGCGCCGGGTTCAGGTGCTCGCCGACGAAATCACCCGCATCGATCGGCTCCGCCGCCCAACGCTTGCCGGCGTGGTCGGTGACGAGCTCGAAACTGCGGTGGAAGCCGTCGCCGCGCAGATCGCCCACGATCTTCGCGTGCTTCTTCGCCACCTCGCCGAGCTTCTCGCCGAGGTACGGGCTCAGCTCGGCGACGTTCTCGACGACGCCCTCACGCTCCATGATCTCGAGATTCTTGAGCGCCGCCGCGCATGCGGCCGGGTGCCCGCTGTAGGTGAGCGCGTGGTTGAACATGCCCACCGGACCGTCGAGAATCGTCTCGATGATCGCGTCGGAGGCGATGATGCCGCCGAGCGGCATGTAGGCCGACGCGATGCCCTTCGCGAAGACGATCATGTCGGGCTGGAAGCCGTAGTGGATCGAGCCGAACCACTCGCCCAAACGGCCGAAGCCGGTGATGACTTCGTCGGCGATCATCAGGATGCCGTACTTGTCGCAGAGCGCGCGCACGCCGGTGAAATACTCGGGCGTGGGCGGGGTCAGGCTGCCGCCGGCGTTCTGCAGCGGCTCCATGATGATGGCCGCGATGGTCTCGGGGCCCTCTTGCACGATGAGCGACTCGAGCTCGCCGAGCAGGAACGCGGTGGTCTGCTCCGGGGTCTCGCCCTCCGGCCGGCGGTAGCGCTTCGTGTTGTGCGTGTGGCGCACGCCCGACATGAGCGGTTCGAACATCGACCGCACCGCGGTCATGCCGTTCAGCGACATCGCGCCGAAGCTGGTGCCGTGATAGGCGACGCGACGCGCGATGAACTTGTGGCGGGTGCCCTCGCCGCGGGTCTGATGGTACTGGCGCGCGAGTTTGATCGCGGCCTCGTTCGACTCCCCGCCGCCAGAGGCGAAGAACACGCGGTTCAGGTCGCCCGGCGCGAGCTCGGCGATCTTCGCGGCGAGCAGCGCGGCCGGCGGATGAGCGACGCTCCACGTCGTCTGGTACGGGAGGGCGGCGAGCTGGTTGCGGACTGCGTCACCGACCTCAGCGCCGTGGGTGTAGCCGAGCTGTACGCAGAACAGGCCCGCGAGGCCGTCGAAGAAGCGGCGGCCGTTCTCGTCGAACACCGAGCAGTGCTCGCCGCGCACGAACACCGGCAGCTCGTCGTCCCGATACTTGCTTGCCGGAGTGAAGTTCATCACCAGGTGGCGTTTCGCCAACTCGGCAAGGCCGCTCGGCACGTCGGGCGCCTCATCGGTCACGGTTGCGGTCTCTTCGAACGCGTTCATGGTGGTTCCTCTCGTTGTCGTCTTCGACCTGTCGTCATCGACCGGATCTGGGTCTGATCTCAGTCTCGGCGACCCCGTTCACCCTGTAAAACAGAAGAAAGCCATCGACTGCATCTGAGAATTCGATCTACCGCTGCACACGAGCACGCAGCGGCGCGCACCCGACAACACCCAGGTGCGCTGGCACGTCGGGTGCGCCGCAGCGCACCGCACGGCGGCTCACCCCCACTGCATCCAGGTGGTCTTGTAGTCGGTGTAGTTCTCGAGCGCATGGATCGAGAGATCCCGCCCGTAGCCCGACTGCTTGAACCCGCCGAACGGCGTCGTGAAACCGAGCGCGTCGACCGTGTTCACCGAGACGGTGCCCGCCACCAGGCGCTGCGAGACGCGATGCGCACGGGCGAGGCTGCCGGTCCACACGGAGGCCGCGAGACCGTACTCGGTCTCGTTCGCCTTCGCGATCGCCTCCTCCTCGGTGTCGAACGGCGTCACGACGGCCACCGGGCCGAAGATCTCACGCGTGTGGACCTCATGATCCGGTGCCACGTCGGTCACGATGGTCGGCTCGATGAACGCCGTCGAACCGTTGATCTCCGGCCGCCTGCCGCCCGCGACGATCGTGCCGTCGCGCCGCGCGTTCTCGATCGTCGCCCAGACGCCGTCGGCGTGGGACTCGGAGACCAGGGATCCGACGCCGGTGGCGGGATCGAGCGGATCCCCCGGCAGATACGACTGCGAAGCCTGCGCGAGCAGGTCGAGGAACTCCTGGTACACCGAGCGCTCCACGAAGATGCGCGAGTTCGCCGAGCAGATCTCGCCCTGGTTGTAGAAGGCGCCGAAGGCGGCCTTCTGCGCGGCGAGCTCCAGGTCGTCGCAGTCCGCGAAGACGAGATTCGAGCTCTTGCCGCCCGCCTCGAGCGCGAGCCGCTTCATGTTCGACTGGCCGGCGTACTGCTGCAGCTGCTTCGCGACCTCGGTCGATCCGGTGAAGGCGAGCATGTCGACGTCGTGATGCAGGGCGAGCGCCTTGCCCACGACGGACCCGCGGCCGGTGACGATGTTGAGCACACCGGCGGGGATGCCGGCCTCGACGGCGAGTTCGGCGAGGAGCAGCGCCGAGTGCGACGCTTCCACCGGCGGCTTGAGCACCAGCGTGTTGCCCGCGGCGAGCGCCGGTGCCGCCTTCCAGGTCGCGATCTCGAGCGGGTAGTTCCAGGGGACGATCACGCCGATGACGCCGAGCGACTCGCGGGTGACGAGCGCGGTCGAACCGGGCGGGGTCACGGGGATGAGATCCTCGAGCTTCTCGATCGCCTCGCCGTAGAAGCGGTAGAGGGCGGCGGATCCGGGCGCGTCGATGGTCGACGACTCGCGGACCGGCTTGCCCATGTCGAGCGACTCGAGCAGCGCGAACTCATCGGAGCGCGTCTCGATGAGGCGGGCGAGCTCGAGCAGGCGTTCGCGGCGGAAGCCCGCACCGGCGCGGGCCCACTCCCCCGACTCGTAGGCGCGGCGCGCGGCGGCGACGGCCAGGTCGACGTCGGCCTCGCGGCAGTCCCCGATCTGAGAGATCACCTCTCCCGTCGCCGGGTTGGTCTTCGGGATCGTGCCTCCTGAGCTTGCTTCCACCCGACGTCCGTCGATGAACGGGCGGCCGTCGAGTTCCAGCGCCGCTGCGGCCGCCTTCCACTCCTCGTATGTGCGTGACATGTCGTAGTCTTCCTCTTCTTCGTGTGATTCGGGAACGGCTCAGCGACCGCGCAGGGCGACGTCGAGGGCCGTCCAGGCGAGAGCGGTCGCTCCATCCCGCAGTGTCTGTTCGGCGATCGGTCCGACGCAGGCGTCGGCGAAGGCGGGCTGATGGTTGCTGGCCTCGCCGCCGACCCCGATGTAGGGGTGGATCGCGTCGACGATCAGCGACACGTTCCCCATGTCGGTCGAGGCGCGGTTCATCGCCGCGGCGACCGGGTCGACATCGAAGTCGCGGCCGAGCGCGATCGCGTTCGCGCGGTAGAGCTCCTGCGCGTCGACGTCGGTGCGCATCTCCGAGTAGCGGCCGCCCTCGGGCGTGACCGTCAGCTCGGCGCCGGTCGCGAGCGCGCCGGCCTCGAAGCACCGCAGCACGCGCTGCTCGAGCTCGAGCAGCTGCTCGGTGGTCTCCGCCCGCACGTACCAGCGACCCTCGGTCCGCTCGGGGATCGCGTTCGGGGCTTCACCGCCGCGGGTCTGCACCCCGTGCACGCGCACGCCCTTCGGCAACTGCTGACGCAGCAGCGCAATCGCGGTCTGCGCGATGAGGAACGCGTCGTTCGCGTTGATGCCGCGCTCAGGGTAGGCCGCGGCATGCGCCGCCCTGCCGTCGTACCGGATGTGCCAATGCGCGACGGCGAACGGCTCGGCCTCGGCGACGTCCACGGGCGCCGGGTGAGCCATCAGCGCGAGATCCAGCTCCTGGAACGCCCCGCGTTCGAGGAGCTCGATCTTGCCGCCGTAGCCCTCCTCCGCGGGCGTGCCGATCACCTCGACGGTCAGGCCGAGCTCGACCGCGACCTCGGAGAGTGCGATCGCGCCGCCGGCCGACATCGCCGAGATGAGGTTGTGCCCGCAGGCGTGACCGAGGCCCGGAAGAGCGTCATACTCGGCGAGGAAGCCGACGGTGAAGGAGCCACCGGTACCCGCGGCGGCAGCACCGGGTGCCTCGGCGTCCGGGTCCGCAGCGTTGAAGGTGGCGCGGAATGCGGTGGGCAGATCGAGGTACGGCTGCTCGATCGCGAAGCCGTGCTCGGCGAGCAGTGCGGCCACGGCAGCGGAGGAGCGATGCTCCTGCCAGCCGAGCTCGGGGTCGGCGTGCAGCCGGTTCGAAAGCTCGACGAGCTGGGCGTCGGCGCGCTCACGGCGCGCCGCGATCCGCTGTTTCAGCTCGTCCGTCACGGCGACCACTACTCGTCACCCGGCACGCCGTACGAGGGCGCGGCCGACGGGTCAAGCCCGCGGCTCACGTAGTCGTCCCGCTGGGGCAGCCAGACGTCGAGGGCGCGGCCCAGGTCACCGATCGGGTCGTCGCTCCAGTCGACGCGGAGATCGGTGATGCGCCAGCCGGCGCTGCCCACGACCGAGAGGCCGGCCGAGTGCACGGGGCCCTCCTCACCACCGGCGGAGACGGCCGCCTGGAACGCGGCGTAGAGGCGCTGCTCGATGCGGCCCGTGGCCGAGAGCGCCGTGTCGACCAGGGCGTCGAGCACGTCGAGGCTCGCGAGCATGTTCCCGCCCGCCACGGCGTTCTCGCGCAGGGCGTCGCCGAAGTTGCCGAGCGCGCGATCGCCCGAGAAGACGGCTGCGCGGCCCGCGTTGTCGAGCACGAGCAGCTGGCGGTAGTCGATGGTCGCGGGGTCGGCGCCTGCGACAACCGCGTCGAGCGCGGCCTGCGCGTAGCGGCCGGCGCGCAGCTGGTCGATCAGCTTCGGGCCGAGGCGCGGATCGGTGACGTTCTGGGAGTGCGCACCGCCGACGCCGTCGGCGAGGTTGACGCAGCGCGCCGCCACCGCGGGCGACGACGACGAGATGACCGAGCCGAACTCACCGGTCTCGGGGTCGCGGAGGATGAGGGAGAAGGTCATGGCTGCGCCCCTACTCCGTCTCGCTGATGACTGCCGTCGCATCGATCTCGACGAGCCACTCGGGGCGGGCGAGCGCCTGTACCACGATGCCGGTCGAGACGGGGTAGACGCCCTTCAACCACTTGCCGACAGTGCGGTACACGTCCTCGCGGTAGCGGGGATCGATGATGTAGATGGTCACCTTCACGATGTCGGCGAGCTTGCTGCCGGCTTCCTTGAGCAGCATGTCGATGTTGAACATCGCCTGCTCGGTCTGGGCGACAACGTCGCCGATGCCGACCGACTCGCGGGTCTCGAGATCCTGCCCGATCTGGCCGCGCAGGTAGACGACGCCGTTCGCGACGACGGCCTGGCAGAGGTCGTTATCGAGATTCTGCTCCGGGTAGGTCTCCTTGGTGTTGAACTTCCGCAGCCGCACATGAGTGGTCTCCGTCACGATGCCTCCTCGTCGAGTGAGTATTGTCTAGCCCTAATTGTCGGGAGCGAACCCTCATCTGTAAAATAGTTAAAAGTTAGCTACCCGATCAGATTCATCGATTCATGCGGTGCGAGCACCGACTCGTGCCGCACCGCGAGCGAAGGCGGACGCCATGGTTCAACGCTTCTCGATCACCCTCACCCAGCTCACCTACTTCGCCGAATGCGCGAAGACGCTCAACATGACCGTCGCCAGCCAGAATCTGCACGTGGCGCAATCGGCCGTGTCGACGGCCATCACCAACCTCGAACGCTCCCTCGGCGTCTCGCTCTTCATCCGGCAGCACTCCAAGGGCCTCGTCCTGACCCCTGCGGGCGAGAGTCTGCTCCGCGATACGCACCACCTCTTCGGGCAGCTGACCGACGCCATCGAGGGGCTGCGGGAGGATCAGGAAAGCATCCGCGGCACCATCACCATCGCCTGTTTCCAGACGCTCGCACCGTTCCTCATCCCCAAGCTCATCGCACGCCTGCAGGAGGAGCATCCCGAGCTCGTGGTCGAGGTGATCGAAGGGGACTACGAGGAGAACCTCTCCGCGCTGCGCGGCGGTCGCGCCGAGCTCGCCATCAACTACCAGCTCACCGATGCGGAGGGCGTCTCGCACGAGGTGGTCGGAGAGGCGACGGCGCACGTGATCCTCCCCGCGGACCACCCTCTCGCCGCGAACGAGCGGATCACCCTCGCCGCGTTGGCGAAGGAGCCGTTCATCCTGCTCGACCTGCCCGGGAGCCGCGACTACTTCTTGAACGTGCTCTTCCAGGCGGGTGTCACGCCGCGACTCAAGTACCGGAGTTCGAACTACGAGACCGTGCGTTCGATGGTGGCGTCCGGGCTCGGATTCTCGATCCTGAATCAGCGCCCCCGCACCGTGGAGACCTACACCGGTCGCCGCACCGTGACGGTCGAGATCACTGATCGCGTGCCCAGCCTCACCGTGATCGTCGCCTCGCTCTCGCAGGTGAAGTTCTCCGCCCGGGCCCGCGTGGTCGCCGACACCGTGCGCGAGGTCCTCGCGGAGCCGTTCCCCGAGTGAGTCCCGGCGACCCGACCCATCGACCCTGAGCCGCCGCAGCACGGTCGACGCACCGCCGATCGCCGGTGACGCCCGACTCATTGCATGCATTCTGTCGATGCTCTCTGCGTTGATCATCCATTCAAGTGATGAATTGGACCGCGAACACGTATTGGCATTCCCTACCCCACCTGCGGTTTGCTGGTGCACAGCCCGGATCGCATCGACCGCGCAGTCGGCAACGACGCCACGATCCGGAGCCGCTTCACGGGGCGTCGCACGCCATTCACCTGAATCAGTTGGGAAGACACACATGCCGAACGAACAACCAGAGGTCACCGAAGTCGTGGTCGTCGGCGGCGGCCAGGCCGGAGTCGCCATGAGCGAGCACCTCGGCCGCGACGGCGTGCCCCACATCGTGCTCGAGCGCGACCGCATCGCCGAGCGCTGGCGCACCGAACGCTGGGACTCGCTCGTCGCCAACGGGCCCGCCTGGCACGATCGCTTCCCCAGCCTCGCCTTCGACGACCAGGATCCCGACGCCTTCGCCCCGAAGGACCGTGTCGCCGAATACTTCGAGGCCTATGCGGAGAAGATCGGCGCTCCCGTCCGAACCGGCGTCGAGGTCCGCTCGGTGCGCCGACTCGACGGTCGCCCCGGGTTCCGCGTCGAGACCTCGGACGGCGTCATCGAAGCCCGCTACGTCGTCTCCGCGACCGGCGCCTTCCAGGTGCCGAGCATCCCTCCCGTCGTGCCCGAGAGCGCCGGCATCCACCAGATCCACTCGAGCGGCTACCGCAACCCCGAGCAGCTGCCCGAGGGCGGCGTGCTCGTCGTCGGCGCCGGATCCTCCGGCGTGCAGATCGCCGACGAACTCCGCCGCGCGGGCCGTCAGGTCCACCTCGCCGTCGGCGCCCACGACCGCCCGCCGCGTCGCTACCGCGGACGCGACAACGTGTGGTGGCTGGGCGTGCTCGGCCTGTGGGACATGGCGACCCCTGCCGCAGGCGCCGAGCACGTCACCATCGCGGTGAGCGGGGCCCGCGGCGGCGAGACCATCGACTTCCGGGATCTCGCTGCGAACGGCATCGTGCTCACCGGCCGCGCCGAGGCCTACGAGAACGGCGTGATGCGCTTCGGCCCCGACCTCGCCGCAGACATCCGCGCCGGAGACGCCAACTACCTCTCCGTGCTCGCCGAGGCCGACGCCTACATCGAGCGCAACGGCCTCGACCTGCCCGAAGAGCCCGAGGCGAAGGTGCTCGGCCCCGACCCCGAGTGCGTCACGAACCCCATCCACGAGCTCGACCTCGCCGAGGCGGGAATCACGTCGATCGTCTGGGCGACCGGGTTCCGGCAGGATTACGGCTGGCTCGAGGTCGACGCCTTCGACGCCGCCGGCCGGCCCGTGCAGCAGCGCGGCGTCTCGAAGGAGCCCGGCGTCTACTTCCTCGGGCTGCCCTGGCAGTCCCGTCGCGGCTCGACCTTCATCTGGGGCGTCTGGCACGACGCGCGCTTCGTCGCCGACCAGATCGGCATCCAGCGCTCGTACCTCACCTATGAGGGATCGGCCGCGCGCATCGTCTGACGCCGCGGGAACGGCTGAGGGGCGGACGCATCGCGTCCGCCCCTCAGCCGTTCTTCGCACGAAGGAACCGCCTGCTTCTCGGCGGCCTTGATCAGAAGGTCACTTCTCAGCGGCCTTGATCATGTAGCCCGCCACCCGGGCGGCGCACTGCGCCGCCTCCATAGACCGCGGCAGTGGCCGCGCCGCGGGCTACAGGCGAACGCGATGCGTTCGCCCTCACTCACCATCCGACGTGCCGGAGAAGGTTACTTCTCGGCGGCCTTGATCATGTAGCCCGCGCCCCTCACCGTGTGGATCATGGGGGTGCGACCGTCGTCGATCTTCTTCCGCAGATACGAGATGTAGAGCTCCACCACGCTCGGCTTCCCGGTGAAGTCGTAGCTCCACACGCGGTCGAGGATCTGCGCTTTCGACAGCACCCGGCGCGGGTTCCGCATCAGATACCGCAGCAACTCGAACTCGGTCGTCGTCAGCTCGATCAGATCGCCGCCGCGCTCGACCTCGTAGCTGTCCTCGTTCAGGATCAGATCGCCGAGGCGCAGCATCGGATCGGGCTGCTCGTCCTGCAGCAGCTGCGCACGGCGCACCAGGGCGCGCAGGCGGGCGATCAGCTCTTCGAGGCTGAACGGCTTGACCATGTAGTCGTCGCCGCCCGCGGTGAGGCCGTTCACCCGGTCGTCGACCGAATCGAGGGCGGTCAGGAACAGGACCGGAACGAGGTACCCCTCGCCACGGATGCGGGACAGCAGCTGCACACCGTCGAAGTCGGGCAGCATGATGTCGAGAACGGCGACATCGGGTTTGAAGCTCCGCAGCTTCTCGAGGCCCTCCGCCCCGGTCGCGGCGCTCTCCACCTCCCAGCCGTCGTAGCGAAGCGCCATCGCGACCAGCTGAAGAATGGATTCCTCATCGTCCACTATGAGCGCACGCAGTTTTCTCGCGCTCGCGTTGTGAATTTCTCTCCCCATATCTATCAAGTATTCCCCGCCGACCTCCGCGGTGGCTGAATCTTCGGCGATTCACCCTGAGCGTCGCCGGATCCGCCCGGCGCGGCGCGGGCGAAGCACCGCCGGCCGCACCGGTGCGAGAATGGACGGCGATGAATGGCGCGGCACCCGACTACCAGCGGCGGATCGTCGTCGACGGCAACGACCGCATGGCGTGGCTGCGCGCGCGAGCCCGCGGGATCACCGCGACCGATGTCGCGAAGCTCTCGACGCCGCGCTCGATCGACGCCGCAGCCCGGGAGAAGCTCCACGGCAGCCGCTTCAGCGGGAACGTCTACACCGAGCACGGCAAAGCGCGGGAGCCCGAGATCGCCGCGTGGGTGCTGCGGGAGCACGGGATCGCGCCGAGCTCGGCGCTGTTCCACGCCGCGAGCGACGTCCGCCACCTCGCCACACCCGATGGGCTGGCCGAACGCGGCGGCGGCCGGCTCGAGCTCGCGGAGATCAAGACGACGAACAAGGCCTGGCGCACGATCCCGCGCCACTACCTGCGACAGGTCTGGTGGCAGCAGTACGTGCTCGGTGCGGAGCGCACGCTGATGGTCTGGGAGCGGCACGAGGACTTCGTGCCCGTCGGCGACCCGGAATGCCGGTGGATCGACCGGGACGAGGACGAGATCGCCAAGCTCGTCGGCCTGGCCGGGCGCCTCATCGACACGCTGATCGCCCGCAGCTCCTGATCCGGACCTGCGGCGCTTCTCAGCGACGGGCGCCGTCGAAGTAGCCGAGTACGGCCGCGAGCAGGCCGAAGAGCAGCGCCAGCGGCCACGCCACGCCGAGCCCGAGCAGCGCACCGACGGCACCGGCGATGAGCAGCAGCTCCACGAGCCCCTGCCCGAAGCGATCGGTGTGCAGCATCGGCCGCGGCGAGAGGAAGAGCGCCCACACGACGATCGAGAGCACCAGGAACCCTGCGCCGGCGAGCAATCCCGGCCAGGGCAATGGCCATTCGAAGAGCGCCCAGAGCGTGATGAGGATGACGGCCGCCAGATGGCAGAGGCCGCGAAGCGCAGGCAGGGTCTGACCGGGGCGGCCGGCGGGTGCGGTCTCGTTCACCCGCTCAGTCTACCGGCGGCCGAGCGCGGCACCGGCCGGCGATGGGTGCTGGCTAGACTGAACCCAGCACGACGAGAGTGAGGAGGCTGTCATGCCGCACGCGGCCATCGCCCAGGGCGCCTGGATCGACCGGCTCCTCGACGGCTCCCTCTTCACCGGCAGCGTCTTCCTCGTCATCGGCATCGTCGGCGCCGTCCTGCTCCTCCTCTCGGTGCTGCTCGACGGCATCTTCGATTTCTTCGACTTCGGCGACGGCCCGCTGAGCCTCACCACGATCGCAGCCTTCACCGCGATCTTCGGCTTCGCCGCCTTCGCGGCGACCGGAGCCGGCATCCCGACGGGTGGCGCGGCCGCCATCGGCGCGGTCAGCGGCGTCGCCGGTGGCGCCGG
>NZ_JBHSRW010000019.1:0-22536 GCF_042659205.1 Leucobacter soli | reverse complement strand
CCGCCGCTGCGGCCGGCCTGCGAGAGTCCGTCGCGACGGGGGAGGATCCCGGCGCCGACACGGCGCCGGTGCCGCGCGACGACCACGAGGTAGACCGCGACCATGCCCCACTGCGCCAGCACCGTCCCGCACGCGCTGCCGGCGATCCCCCAGCCGAAGCCGTAGATGAACCACCAGTTCAGCAGCGCGTTGGCCGCGAAGCCGATGGTCGCGACGGCCAGCGGGGTGCGGGTGTCCTGCATCCCCCGCAGGAGGCCGCTCGCCGCGAAGACGAGGAGCATGGCCGGGATGCCGAGGCACGAGATGACGAGGTAGCTGAGCGCCTGACCCGACGTGACCGCGTCGGCGCCGAAGGCCGCCACCAGGGGCCCGCTCCCGATCGCGAGCGCGGCACCGACCGCGATGCCGAGCCCGAGAGCCAGCCAGAGCCCGTCGATGCCGGCCTGCACGGCACCGCGCTCGTCTCCCGCTGCCCGGCGCCGGGCGACGAGGGGCGTCGTGGAGTAGGCGAGGAAGATCATCAGCCCGACCGCAGTCTGCAGGACCGCCGAAGCGATCGCGAGTCCGGCGAGCGGTGCGGCGCCGAGGTGCCCGATGAGGGCGGAGTCCACGACGAGGAAGAGCGGCTCGGCGATGAGCGCGCCGAGCGCCGGCACGGCGAGTCCGGCGATGCGCCGATCCGTG
This sequence comes from Leucobacter soli, assembly GCF_042659205.1. Lineage (NCBI taxonomy): Bacteria > Bacillati > Actinomycetota > Actinomycetes > Micrococcales > Microbacteriaceae > Leucobacter > Leucobacter soli. Next base: position 21,852 of record NZ_JBHSRW010000019.1, on the reverse strand, counting down.
TCGCGCCGCCGGGTCCGCGCACCCTCGATGTCGACCATGCTGACTACGGTAGCGGCGGATAGTGTGGTCGCATGACTTCTCCCATCTCTACCGCGCCCGGCAACTACGGCCCCTCCGGCATCGACCTCGCCGAGCTCGACGCCGGCGTACGTCCGCAGGACGACCTCTTCCTGCACGTCAACGGCAAGTGGATCGAGCGGACCGAGATCCCCGCCGACAAGGCGCGCTACGGATCCTTCGCAGTGCTCGCCGAGAACGCCGAGGCCGCGGTGCGCGACATCATCACCGGAATGCCGGCGCCGCAGCTCGGGCCCATCGAAGGTGGCGAGGATCGGGAGACCGAGAAGATCGCCGCGCTCTACGCCGCGTTCATGGACGTGGATCGGGCCGACGCGCTGGGCGCCGCACCGATCGCCGCCGACCTCGAGCGGGCCCGCGCGGTGGAGTCGATCCCCGAGCTCATCGCGCTCGTCGGCGAGCTGGAGAGGCAGGGTCTGGGCGGCTTCTACGGGGTCGGCGTCGACAACGATCCCGGCGATCCGACCCGCTACATCGTCTTCGTCATGCAGGGCGGCATCGGCCTGCCCGACGAGTCCTACTACCGCGAGGAGCAGTTCGCCGCGATCCGCGAGCAGTACCGGGCGCACATCGCCCGCATGCTCGGCCTCGCGGGCATCGAGGCGGGCGAGGCCGATCGCCTGGCCGGCCTCGCATACGAGCTCGAGGGGCGGATCGCCGCATCGCATTGGGATCGGGTCGACAGCCGGGACATCCAGAAGCTCTACAACCTGCGCACCGCCGAGCAGCTGCAGGAGCTGACGCCGACGCTCGACTGGGCCGCCTACCTGGAGGCGGTCGGCGCCCCCGAGGCGGCCTTCGCGGAGGTCGTCGTCGGCCAGCCCGAAGCCGTCGCCGGGCTCGCCGGCCTGCTGGTCGAGGGGGAGCTCGACGCCTGGCGCGCCTGGCTGGTCTGGCAGATCGTGCGCGGATCCGCAGCGCTGCTGTCGCAGGAGATCTCGAAGGCGAACTTCGACTTCTACGGGACCGCGCTCACCGGGGCGACGGAGCAGCGGGATCGCTGGCGCCGCGGCGTCTCGTTCGTCGAGGGCGCCATGGGCGAAGCCGTGGGCCGCCTCTACGTCGAACGGCACTTCGACGAGTCCGCGAAGGCCTCGATGGACGTGCTCGTCGGGCACCTCGTGGAGGCGTACCGCCGGTCGATCCTGGACCTCGACTGGATGGGCGACGAGACGAAGCAGCGCGCACTCGAGAAGCTCGAGAAGTTCACGCCGAAGGTCGGCTACCCGGTGAAGTGGCGCGACTACTCGACGCTCACGGTCGACGCCGGCGACCTGCTGGGGAACTCGCGCCGCGTCGCCGACGTGGAGTACCGGCGCGAACTCGGCAAGGTCGGCAAGCCGATCGACCGCGACGAGTGGTTCATGACCCCGCAGACGGTCAACGCCTACTACAACCCCGGCTTCAACGAGATCGTCTTCCCTGCCGCGATCCTGCAGCCGCCGTTCTTCGACGCGGACTGGGATGCGGCGGCCAACTACGGGGCGATCGGCGCGGTGATCGGGCACGAGATCGGGCACGGCTTCGACGACCAGGGCTCGCAGTACGACGGCGACGGCAGGCTCTCCGACTGGTGGACGGCGGAGGACAGAACGGCGTTCGAGGCGCGCACGAGGGCGCTCATCGCGCAGTACGACGCCCTCTCCCCGGAAGGCTCCGATGGGCAGGCGGTGAACGGCGAGCTCACGATCGGCGAGAACATCGGCGACCTCTCGGGGCTCGAGATCGCGTGGAAGGCCTACCTGATCTCGTTGGACGGCGCGGAGCCGCCGGTGGTCGAGGGGCTGACCGCCGGCGAGCGCTTCTTCCTCGCCTGGGCGCAGGCCTGGCAGCAGAAGTCGCGCCCCGAGGAGGTCGTGCGCCTGCTCACCATCGACCCGCACTCGCCCAACGAGTTCCGCTGCAACCAGATCGTCCGCAACCTAGCGCCGTTCCACCAGGCGTACGGCACGCGACCCGGCGACGGGCTGTGGCTCGACCCCGCCGAGCGCGTCGCGATCTGGTGACGCGCGGCCCTGCTCGTTGAGCACGGTGCACGACCCCGGGCGACGGCGCCGCCGTGCGCCCGGGGTCGCGCCGCGACTCAGAGCAGGATGTCGGCAGTCGCCTCGTCCCGGTGCAACGAGGTCCACACGGCCTTGTGCCGAGTGTAGAGCTCGACGGCGGCCTGGCCGCCCTCCCGCCCATAGCCCGAGCGGCCGATGCCGCCGAAGGGCACACGGTCCGAGATGACGCCGTAGGTGTTCACCCACACCGTCCCGGCTCGCAGCGCGGCGGCGACGCGGTGCACGCGCGCGGCATCCGTCGACCAGATGCCCGCGGCGAGCCCGTACTCGGTGTCGTTCGCGAGCGCGACCGCCTCCTCCTCGGTCGTGAACGTGGTCACCGCGGCGACCGGCCCGAAGACCTCCTCGCGCACGATCTCCATCTCGGGTGTGACGTCGGTGAGGAGGGTGGGGCGGACGAAGTAGCCGGCGGCCAGCTCGGGCGCGGTCGGCAGCTCGCCCTGCGCGAGCACGGTGGCCCCGGCCTCGACCGCGTTCCGGATCATCCGGTCGGTCTTCTCCTTCTGGGCGAGCGTGGTCTGCGGGCCGAGCTCGGTCCCGGGAGCCAGCGGGTCGCCCGTCGTGATGCGTCGAGTGCGTTCGGCGAGCCCGCGGAAGAGCTGCTCGGAGCCGCCGCGCTCCACGAGGATCCGGCTGCCCGCGATGCACGCCTGCCCCGTGTTGCTGAAGACTCCGCTGACGACGCCGTCGACGACGCGGTTCGTCGGAGCGTCGGCGAAGACGAGCTGGGCGGATTTGCCGCCGAGTTCGAGTGCGTTCGGCACGAGATTCTTCGCGGCGGCGGCGGCGATCGCCTTGCCGGTGCCGTCGTGGCCGGTGAAGACGATCAGTGAGATCCGCGGATCGCCGGTCAGGGCTTCACCCGTGGCGCGGCCGCCGGGAAGCACGCGGGCGAGGCCCTCGGGCAGGCCCGCTTCGAGCAGGATGCTCTCGAGCTGCAGAGCGGAGAGCGGCGTCTCGGGCGAGGGCTTGAGCAGGCAGGCGTTGCCGAATGCGAGAGCCGGGGCCAGCTTCTTGGTCGCGAAGATGATGGGGGCGTTCCACGGCACGACGGCCGCGACCACGCCGTGCGGTTCGCGTACCGAGTAGGTGAGGTACTCGCCGTCGACCGGGATGACGTCGCCCGTCACCTTGTCGGCGAGCTCGCTGAAGTAGATGAAGGATCCAGCGGCGCGGCGCACCATGGCGAGGCTCGCCGCGTAGGGGGCGCCGAGGTTCCTCGCCTCGAGCGTCGCGAGCTGCTCCTCGTATTCGAGCATCAGCTCGCCGGCACGGCGGAGCACGCGGCCGCGCTCGATCGGCGATCTCCGCGACCAGTCGGCGAACGCCTGCTCGGCGGTGCCGATGGCGCTCGCGACCTCGGCGGGCGGCGTGTCGGGGACCTCGGCGATGATGCTGCCGTCGATGGGGGAGAAGATATCCATGCGCTGCGCTCCTGTCCTGTCCTGCTCCTGCGCGGGCACCGGTGCCGTCACTCGGGCGGGCGCCGAAGCCGGCCCCGCCCGACGGGCGAGGCCATGAGAGCATCTTCCCAACTCGACTGAGCTCGCGCGTAGTGCACGGTGGTGGTCAAATCAAAACTCCTTCATGCGAAATGACAGCCAGGGCGGGGTCGGAACGGGATGACGGGACGCGTGGCGACCGAGCAATGGGCCCCCGAGTCGCTTGTGCAGAGTGACAGCGCAACCGCCTGCGCTTGGTCGGCCGGACTCTTGGCCGAGGGGCCGGCTCTTCCATAGAGTGGCGCGATACGGATGGCGATTCCACCGGTGCGATCCGGCGAGCCCTCGCCGGGATTACGGAGGTCAGGTGTCGATGCGACCGCGGCTGCCGGGCGCCTTCTGGATGATCATCATCGCGATGATCATCGCGCGGACGGCGTTCTTCGTCGAGTCCTTCCTCACGATCTTCATGAAGTCAGAGGCGGGGTTCAGCTCGGCGCTCGCCGCGTTCATCATGGGGCTCTACGGCTTCGGCGGAGCCGCCGCCGCGTTCTCGAGCGGCCCGCTCATCGACCGTCTCGGCCCGCGCATCCCGCTGCTCGTGTCGCTCCTCGCGACCGCGGCCGCGGCGGTCGTGCTCGCCCTCGGTCCCCCGAACTGGTCGCTCGCCCTGATCGTCCTCGCGTTCGGGCTCGTCGGTCAGGTGATCCAGCCGGCCAGCAACGCCTACATCGCGCAGCTGGTCCCGGATTCCCGCCGCCGCGAGGCCTACTCCTGGTCGTTCATCGCCCTCAACTCGGGGCTGGCCATCGGGCCGCTCCTCGGCGGCTACCTGGCGGGAGTCGACTTCTCGCTGATGTTCGGCACGGGTGCCACCCTGATCGTCATCGGCGCGCTGTTCGCAGCTGCGGCGAAGCCCGCCCGTCAGCACGGCCTCGGAGCCGCCACGGCACGGCCGTTGGAACCGGCCCGGCCGATGGCGAGTATGCGCGAGCTGCTGCGGGATCGCGTCTTCGTCGAGTACACGGGCCTCAACTGGCTGTTCATGGTCCTCTACCTGCAGGTCTTCGTGATCCTGCCCCTGCTCATGCTGGGCGACGGATTGACCGCCCAGGACTACGGGATACTCATGGGAGTGAACGGCACCGCGCTCGTGCTGCTCCAGCTGCCGTTCGACCGCGCCATCCGGCGCTTCACGACGGGGCGTCTGCTGACGGTCGCGGTGGTCCTGCTCGTCTGCGGCCTGCTCGTGAACAGGCTGGCGGACGCGCTGTGGCTGTACCTGCTCGCCGCAGCCTTCTGGACGTCGGCGGAGCTGATCAACATGCCGTTGGCGACGACGGTGTCGTCGGTGCTCGCCCCGCCCCACCTGCGGGGCAGCTACCTGGCCGTGCACGGGATGGCCTTCCCGCTGGGGATGGGCGTCGCCTCGCTGATCGGCGGCAGCGCTTTCGCGCTGCTCGGCGACCCCAAGCTGATCTGGCTGGTGCTGGCCGGGATCGGCGCAGTGCTGACCGTGCTCCGATTCCGCATGGAGGGCCGGTTGCAGGCCCGCCTCGCGGGCGCACCCCCTTCCGCCTCAGCAGACCCGGAGTGAATCCGGCAGAAGAAAGGAACACCGTGGGACTTCTCGAGGACAAGGTCGCCGTGATCACCGGCGCCGCCGGCATGATCGGCCGCGCGACGACCGCCGCCTTCCACCGCGAGGGCGCGGTCGTGGTCGGTCTCGATGTGCGCGAGCAGGCGACGGACTGCGAGGTCTTCCTGACCGCCGACCTCAGCGACGAGGCCCAGGTCGCGCGCGCGTTCGCGCAGATCGACGATCGCTTCGGCCGGCTCGACGTGCTCTTCAGCAACGCCGGTGTGGCGCTCCCCGACGACGACAACGTCCTGCGGACCGGCATCGACGTCTGGCAGCGGACGATCGCCGCGAACCTGACCTCGATGTTCCTGGTGAACAAGCACGGGATCCCGCTCATGCTGCGCGGCGGCGGCGGATCGCTGATCAACACGGCCTCGCTCCTGGGCAGCATGGGCTCGGCGGTTCCGGGGATCGCCTACACCGCGACGAAGGGCGCCGTGCTGGCGCTCACGGCCGATGTCGCCGTCGAGTTCGCACGGAAGGGGCTGCGCGCGAACACGATCTCGCCGGGTCCGGTGGAGACGCCGCTCTTCACGACCGGGCTGGACGAGGCCGGGCGGCAGCGCCGCCTGGTGCACGTGCCGACGGGTCGCTTCACCGAGGCGGCCGAGATCGCCGAGTCGGTCGTCTTCCTCGCGAGCGATCGCGCCTCGCACATCAACGGCATCGACCTGAAGATCGACGGCGGGATGTCGGTCGCCTACGTCACGCCGGAGGAGTGACCGAGGCCGACCCGAACCCCTGAGCCCGGCGCGGTCGCCCGGCCGCTGCGGCGACCCGTCGTGGCGCGGGCCGCGACGCCCGTGCTCAGAGCCGGATGCCGCGGGTGATGAGCGAGAGCGGCTCGTTGACGTCGAAGTACTTCACCTCGACCTCGCCGATCCCGGCGCTCGCGAGACGGGAGAGCTGCAGCTCCGCGTAGCGCTCGGCGTCGGCGCGGGTGTCGAACAGGTAGACCCCGCCGCTGCGCTCGGCCGCTTCGTCCTCGATCCAGAGCTTCCACTGCAGGCCGGCCTCGCCGACGATGTCCGAGGCGAGCACCCGATCGGCGTCGGCGGCGTCGGCGCCGAAGGGACCCGCGGTGCGGTACTCCATGATCAGCACGATCGGCATGCTGCGCTCCTCTCGATAGGGTCGGGGCGTGCCTGAACTCTAATCGTTACCGAGACGCGGATGCGCTGGACCCCGGTGTTCCGCTGGGGACTTGTCAGACCCGACTACGGGCTTCCCGGAGTATTGTGCGGATGCATATAGAGCTTGGTTCGAGAGGCGGGAATTCTGTTAGCGACCCGGAGCAGCTGTTCCGCTCGGAGAACGGGTCTCGCAGGTTCATTCAGCGGGTTGCCAACTAGTCACAACGGAGTACAACCATGGCAAGAAAATTCACTCGAAAATTGTTGGCGGCCTCGGTCGCCGCGCTGGCCTCGATCGCGCTGGTTTCGTGCTCCGGCGCGACGGTCGAGCCGGAAGAGGGCGGCGGTAGCGACGCGACCTTGATCTTCGACCTGGGGCTCGAGATGACAACGCTCGATCCCGGCGCGGTGTTCGACGTCTCGGCGTTCATCGTGACCACGGCCGTCTACGAAGGCCTCGTCGAGTACAAGACCGGCACCAATGAGATCGAACCCGCGCTCGCAGAGAGCTGGGAGGTCAACGACGACGCTACCGAGCACCGCTTCAAGCTTCGCGACGGGGTGACGTTCGAGTCCGGGGGCACGTTGACCTCCGCGGACGTCGTGTTCGCCTACGACCGACTGAAGAATCTTCAGGGTGCGGCCTCGTACCTGATGGATGGGCTCACGGTCTCCGCTGACGGGGAGGACACGGTGGTGATCTCGAGCGAAGTCCCGCAACCGGGACTGCTCCAGATGCTCACCGCGGGTAACTTCTCGATCTACGATTCCGAGGCGATCAAGGCCGAGGGAGGCATCTCCGACGAGACGGCCGCGACGGAGGACACTGCCGCTGATGTGTTCGCCCAGAAGTCCTTCGGGACCGGCGCGTACTCGCTGAAGGGCTACGAGCCGAACGCTGAGGTGAATCTCGCCTTCAGCAGCAACTGGCGTGGCGATGAGCCGGATTTCACGAGCATCATCATTCGGAACTCGCGCAGCATCCAGCAGCAGGTGCTGAACGTGCAGAACGGCGGATCTGACCTCACCATTTCGCTGTCGGCGCCTCAGGTCGAGGAACTCGACGCGAGCAAGGTGAACGTGCTCAGCCAACCGCTTCCGCAGCTCATCTATATGGCGCTCACCAACTCGGAGGGTCCGACGACGAACGCGGACTTCCGCAAGGCGATCGCGCTCGGCCTGGACTATGAGGGTCTGGTCGAGGTCGCCGGTAAGGGTGCCGCGCAGGCCACCGGCGTGATTCCCACGACGGTTCTGGGTGCCCTCTCCGAAGGCGACGCTCTGCAGCGCGACGTCGAGGCAGCGAAGCAGGCGCTCGCCGACAGCGGCATGGCGGATCAGGAACTCTCGATCTCCTTCGGCAGCGACTACACGGTCGGTGGCCAGGACATGGGTCTCTTCGCACAGAAGATCCAGTCCGACCTGCAGGAGATTGGGATGAACGTCACGCTGGACGGTGCACCGACGCAGGTCTCGCGCACGGCGAACCAGGAGGGCAAGATCCAGGCAGCACTGTGGCCGTGGCCGCCGGACTACGCGGATCCGAGCCAGTTCCTCATCTACAACCCCGGTGGGCTGCTCGCTACGCGTACCCACTGGACGGCTGAGGAAGCTCCCGAGATCGACGCGTTGGCGCAAGCGGCGCAGCTGGCCATCGATCCCGCGGACCGCGAGACCGCCTACCAGGAGTGGGCGCGGGCCATCCGTGACACGAACCGCTTTATCGCCGTGGTCGAAGTGCCCCAGGCGCTGGTGACCTCGAAGCGTGTCGGCAACCTCAACATGGATGTGATGGGGACCGTTCACCTCGACGCCCTCACGCTCGAGCAGTAACCCGGTCGGGGTGCGCCCACCGCTTGGTCGGCGCATCCCGACCCTTCGCGCCGAAAAGGAAATGGACGACGATGGCGACAGGAACCGGATATGTGTGGGACACCCAGTACGGGTGGGTCGACACTGGAACCGGCGGGCTCTCCCCGGCCGACGCGACTAAGCTGTTGCAGCCCATCGCGCATCCATTCGCGCACCCCGACACCAAGCGCCGTCTGCACGAACTGATCTCAGCCTCGGGCTTGCTGAAGCATCTCGAACCGATCGAGGCCGGGCTGGCGTCCGAGGAGGACATCCTTCGCGTCCACGATCGGGCACACTTCGACCGGATCGTAGCGGAAAGTGCTTGGCCGAAGGGTGGCGATGCCGGTGACGGCCATTCCCCCTTCGGCAAGGGCGGTCATCAGATTGCGATGCTCGCTGCCGGCGGTGCGATCGCCGCGGCACGGGCGGTCGTCGAAGGCTCGGTGAAGAACGCCTATGCCCTGGTGAATCCACCCGGACACCACGCCGAGCGCGATCGGGGCATGGGATTCTGCATCTTCAACAACGCGGCGATCGCCGCCTCATACGCGCGCGAGGTGCTCGGTGTGCAGAAAGTGGCCATCGTTGACTGGGATGTGCACCATGGCAACGGCGCGGAGCGCATCTTCTGGAAGCGCTCGGACGTCCTGAACGTCTCGGTGCACCAGGAGAACTGCTTTCCCGCATACTCCGGCCCCGTGACCTCGCGCGGCGAGGGCGAGGGATTCGGCTACTCGGTGAACATCCCGTTGCCGCCGGGTGGCGGCAACGCCGTGTACGAGTATGCGTTCCGCACCGTCGTGATCCCCGCGCTGCGGGCCTTTCAACCGGATCTGATCATCGCCGCCAGCGGATACGATGCGTCGATGATGGATCCGCTCGCCCGGATGATGGTCCGATCCGACGGATACGAGAACATCGCGCAGCAGATGCTCGACGTGGCCGACGAGGTCTGCGGCGGGCGGCTGGTCCTTGTGCAGGAAGGCGGTTACAGCCCCTACTACGTGCCGTTCTGCGGGCTGAAGGTAGTCGAGCGGATGGCCGGTGTCTCCACCGGATTCGACGATGCCTACTTCCCCATCGTGAGCACCAAGGGCGGCGACGTGCTGCTCGACCATGAGAAGGCTGCCGTCGACGCGGCCGCGCCGCTGGTTTCGGACATCCGGTGACGCGCATGTTCCGAGCCGTTTCGACCACTGTGATTGAGAGAATGACGTGGCAGTAGACACTTCCGTCAGTACGGCGAGGGCACGCGTGGGGCGGCTCTCCCGGCACCCCGTGCTGTCCTTCGCCCTGCGGCGCCTCGGACTGACGCTGCTGCTGGGCCTCGGCATCACCGTGATCACCTTCGTGCTCACGGCGCTGGTGCCGATCGACCCCGTGGTGGCGGCGCTCGGCGAGCGCGGCGCGTCCGACCCTGAAGTCGTGGCCGTGTACCGGGCCAATCACGGCCTGGACGAGCCGCTTCCCGTGCAGTACTGGATCTATCTCACCGGCCTGTTGCGCGGCGATTGGGGCATGTCCACCCAGACCCAGCGCCCGGTGCTGCAGGATCTGCTCAGCTATGCGCCCGCCACGCTCGAGCTCGTCTTCGCGACCATCATTTTCGCGGTCGTCTTCGGCGTGCTCATCGGTCTGGCGGCGGCGGTCTACCGCAGCAAGTGGCCCGATCACTTCGCCCGTTTCATCGCGCTGATGGGCGTCAGCACCCCGATCTTCTGGTTCGGCATCGTGATGATCATGATCTTCTTCGCCCAGCTGGGCTGGCTACCGAGCGGCGGGCGAGTGGATCCAGCGCTGCCGAAGATCTCGGGCGGTACCGGCTTCATGGTCCTCGACGCGATCTCGACAGGCCAGGCCACCATCCTGGTATCCGCGATGAAGCATCTGATCCTGCCCGCCATCGTGCTCGGACTCGGGACGCTCGCGCTCATCATCAGGATCACGCGGGCCTCGGTGCTCGAGGTGCTCGGGAACGACTACGTGCGCGCCGGCCGGGCCAAGGGCCTGGGATCCTCGACGGTCATCGGCAAGTACGTGCTGCGCGCCGCGTCCGGCTCGATCCTGACGGTCACCGGTGTCGCCTTCGGCGGCCTGCTGGCCGGAACCGTGCTCATCGAGACCGTCTTCAACTGGCCGGGGCTCGGGCTCTACGCCTACCGCTCCGCCACGACGGCAGACCTGAACTCGATCATGGGCGTGACACTCTTCGTCTCCATGGCGTACATCCTGGTCAATCTGATCGTCGATCTCTTCTACATGGTCATCGACCCGAGAGTGAGGCTCTCATGAGTCAGGACTACAGCGCCGTCTCACCCGAAACCACGACCTCGATCCCGCGGCCCGGCGAACGCCGCCGGATGAAGATGCGGGCCACCTGGAATGTCGCCGCGCGGATCCTCCGCATGCCGCTCTTCGCGATCAGCCTCTCGATTGTGCTCGTCTGGGTGGTCGTCATCGTCTTCGCAGATCAGGTGGCGCCGTTCGATCCGTCGGCACAGCTCGGCGTCAGGCTCAGCCCGCCGACGGGGGAGTACCTCTTCGGGACGGATGAGCTGGGGCGCGATGTGTTCAGCCGGGTGGTGCATGGGGCGAGGATCTCGCTGGTGTTCGCGGTCATCCTCGTCGCCGCGGCTATGATTATCGGCACGCTCCTCGGCATGGTGTCCGGCTTCTTCGGAGGGAGGGTTGACGAGGTGCTGATGCGTCTAGTCGACCTCTTCTTCGCCTTCCCGGTCATCATCCTCGCGATGGCGGTGGCCGCCGCGCTCGGCGCGAGCGTGCAGAACGCGGTGCTCGCGGGCGTCATCGTCAGCTGGCCCATCTACGCGCGCATGTCGCGCGGGCTCGTCGTCGGTTATCGGGATGCGGAGTTCGTGATCTCCAGCCGGCTCGCAGGGATGAGCTCGACGCGTTCGATCGCGGTGGATCTCATTCCGAGCGTGGCCGGCCCGATGCTGGTGCTCGCCACGCAGGACGTGGGTGCGGCGATCCTGCTGCTCGCGAGCCTCTCGTTCCTCGGCGTCGGTGCGCAGCCGCCGATGCCCGAGTGGGGGGCGATGATCTCGGCCGGAATGACGCACTTCAATGCCTGGTGGATCGCGGTATTCCCCGGCCTCGCGATCGTCACGGTGGCACTCGCCTTCAACCTGCTCGGCGACGGCCTGCGCGACCTGTTCGATCCCAAGATGAAGCGCTCGGTGCAGCGGAGGGTGAAATGAGTCTTCTCGAAATTACGGATCTGTCGATCTCGCTCCCGGCCAACGGCCGGATGCTGCCGATCGTCGAGGGTGTCTCGCTCACGCTCAACCGTGGTGAGGTGCTCGGCATCGCGGGTGAGAGCGGCAGCGGCAAGACGATGTCGGCGATGGCCGTCATGGGGTTGCTGCCGAAGGACGCCAAGGTCACCGGTTCGATCCGCTACGAGGGGCGCGAGCTCATCGGCCTCGGCGAGCACGAATTTCGGCAGCTCCGCGGGCGCGACATCGCCATGGTGTTCCAGGATCCCCTGAGCAGCCTGCATCCGATGCTCACCGTCGAGAAGCAGCTCACCGATCATCTGCGCAAGCACAAGAAGGTCGACCGGCGGGCTGCTCGCGCGCGCGCCGAGGAGTTCCTGCGACTCGTGCAGATGCCCAATCCGGTGAAGACGCTCCGGGCGTACCCGCATCAACTCTCTGGCGGCCAGCGCCAGCGCGTCGCCATCGCGATCGCCCTCGCGTGCGAGCCGTCGCTGCTGATCGCGGACGAGCCGACGACCGCGCTCGACGTGACCGTGCAGGCGGGCATCATCGAACTGCTCCTCTCGCTGACGCAGCAGATCGACATCGGGGTCATGATCGTGACCCACGACCTCGGCGTGCTCTCGAGCATCGCCGACCGTCTTGCGGTTTTCTACGCGGGCGAGGTCGTCGAGACCTCCGCGGCTTCGACGGTGTTCACGAGCCCGACCCACCCGTACACGGAGGCGCTGCTCGCCGCGGTGCCGCACGACAGCGGGCGCGGCGAGATCGACCTCAAGCCGATGCGCGGCACGCCCCCGTCGGCCGGAGAGTGGGCCCAGGGCTGTCGCTTCAACCCGCGGTGCGAGTATGCGCAACGCACCTGCTACATCGATCAGCCCAAGCTGCTCGAGTTCACCCCCGGGCACGAGGTGGCCTGCCATGTGAGAGGAGTCGCATCGTGATCGGATCCGACGCGGCGAAGCCGCTGCTGAGCGTGCGGAGCGCCTCGATCGAGTACAAGCGGGGTGACCGCTCGATCGTCAAGGCCGTCAACGACGTGAGCTTCGAACTGAAGCCCGGCGAGATCGTCGGGATCGTGGGCGAGAGCGGTTGCGGCAAGTCCACGCTCGCGAAGGGCATCATGGGGCTGGCGCCGCTCGCGGCCGGCAGCATCGAGTTCGACGGTACGACCGTCGGCAGGCTCGGGCGTCGCAAGCGGGATGAGCGGCTGCTCCCGGTGCAGATGATCTTCCAGGACTCCGCCGCCGCGCTGAACCCGCGGCGCACGATCGGCGCGCAGATCTCCGAGGTGATCGCCTCTCGGATCAAGAACCGCGGCGAGCGCGGGGTGAACGTGATCAACGAGATCGCGGACCTGCTGCGGAAGGTCGGTCTGCCGCCTGCAGCCGCGATGAAGTACAGCCATGAGTTCTCCGGGGGCCAGAAGCAGCGGATCGCGCTGGCGCGCGCGCTCGCCTCGAAGCCGAAGGTGCTGGTCGCCGACGAGCCGATCTCGGCGCTCGACGCCTCGGCCCAGGCCTATGCGGCGAAGCTGCTGGTCGAAGTGTGCCGCGAGGAGGGCATCGCGCTGCTCTTCATATCGCACGATCTCGCGGTGGTCCGGGCGATCACAGAGCGCGTCATCGTGATGTACCTCGGGCGGGTGTTCGAGCAGGGGCCGACTCGTGAGGTCTGGGGTGATCCTAAGCATCCGTATGCAAAGGCGCTGATCGGCGCGATTCCCGTACCCGATGGCTCGGGCCGGAAGCCGGTGACCTTGACGGGCGAGGTGCCGGATCCGGCCAATGCGCCCTCGGGCTGCGTGTTCCACCCGCGGTGCCCGGCGCGTTTCGAGGGCTGCGACCGGGTCGAACCGGTGCTCGTCCAGCTCGGCGGTTCACGCGCCGCGGCCTGCCGATTGCTCGAGAACCGCGTCGATGTCGAACTCGAGACTGTCGGATAGGACAAGGCAGGGCAGTCTTCGTGTGCAGTGTGACATGTTCCGGGCGTTGAGCGCTCAATACCGTGATGACGTGAGCAGTCGTCACGTCGACCAGACGGCAGCAGTCAAGTCAAGGAGGATGAGATGACGAAGCCAATCGACGAATTGATCGTGCAAGACAAGGGCCTGATCAGTCGGGAAATCTTCATCGATGATGGTCTTTTCGAGCGCGAGCTCTCCCACGTCTTCGCGCGGGCATGGCTCTGGGTCGCCCACGAGGACCAGATCGCGAAGAACGGCGACTACGTCGTTTCGAAGATGGGGACCGACAACGTCATCGTCACCCGCGACATGGAGGGCAAGGTGCACGTCCTGCTGAACACCTGCACCCACCGAGGTATGCGACTGTGTCGGAACGACATGGGCAACGCCCGCACCTTCTCGTGCCCCTACCACGGCTGGTCCTATTCGATGGATGGCCGCATCGTCGAAACCCCGGGCGATCTCGCGGGTGTGCCCGGTCACTCCACCTACTACCACGGCGAGCTCGAGAAGAAGGAGTGGGGCCTCGTCCGGGCTCCCCGAGTCAAGGTTTACAAGCGAACGGTGTGGGCGTCCTGGGATCCGGACGCCCCTGACTTCGACGACTACCTCGGCGACATGAAGGAGTACCTCGACTACGCGCTCGACGGCCGCGACGGCTCGCCCGGCAACAACGAGATGATCGGCGGCATCCTCAAGTGGCGCGTCCCCTCGAACTGGAAGTTCGCGCCCGAGAACTTCATCGGAGACAACTACCACGACATCTCGCACCGCTCGGTCGACCTGGTCGGGATCAACCCCTCCGGCGGCTCCGGGCGTCGGGACGACGAGCCCGATGAGCTCACCACCCTCGGTTTCCCGAAGCTTGGGCACGGCGTCATCGGCGAGATGCCCTACTTCAAGGAGCCCGAATTCATCCCGACCTGGTCAACGAACCCTGAGGTCGCCGAGTACTATCGCCAGTGCCATGACCGCCGGGTCGAACGTTTCGGCGATGGTCGCCGGGTCAGTATGACCGTCGGCACCATCTTCCCCAACATGTCCTTCCACGGTCGGCAGCCCCGCACCATCGCGGTCTTCCATCCGATCTCGCCGACCGAGATGGAGATGTGGCGCATCTTCCTCGTCGACCGGGACGCGCCGCAGGAGGTCAAGGACATGGCGCGCCATTACCACCTCAGCTACTCGGGGCCCGGCGGCCTGACCGAGTCCGACGACATGGAGAACTGGTCGTACGCCACCGACTCCAGTCGCGGCGAGATCTCGCGGAGCATCTACTTCAACTACGAGATGGGCCTCGGACATGCCCGTGAGGTCGAGCACCTCGAAGGAGCCGTCGAGAACGGCGTGTTCACCGAGGAGAACGCGCGCATCTTCTACGCGCGCTGGGCGGAGTTCATGAAGGCGGACTCCTGGAACGAACTGCACCCGGGCACGGGGCCCGGACCGGACCGGGCGGGCGCGGAGCCCACGCCCGTGGGCGAGGGGGAGTGAGGCGCACCATGTCGAAGCTCGAAGAGATCGAACTGCTCCACGATGTGACGCAGTGGTTCTACCGCGAGGCGGATCTGCTCGACTACCGCGAGTACGCCGAATGGCTGAAGCTGCTGCACCCGGAGGTGCGGTACTTCATCCCGCTCGTGCGCAACGTGCCGCGCATCCGCGATACCGAGTTCACCCGTGAGCAGCAGGACAACGCCTGGATGGACGAGGGCTACACGACGCTCGAGAAACGCGTCAAGCAGATCCTCACCAACATCCACTGGGCGGAGGAGCCGCCCTCGCGCGTCTCTCACCTGATCACCAACACCGTGCTGCTCTCCGTCGAGGGCGAGATGGGCGAACGCGAGGTGCAGACGCGCTCGCGGGTGTTCGTCTACCAGAACCGCATCGACGACGAGGTGAACCACTTCGTCGGCAAGCGGATCGACACGCTCGTCGAGTCCGAGGGCGGTTGGTTGCTGAAGCACCGCACGGTCCATCTCGAGCAGAGCGTGCTGCTCGCCAAGGCATTGACGGTGTTCATCTGATGGTGCGTGCCGTATTCCACCCGTCGGAAGACGGGGACGCCGTCGAGATCGATGTGCCGGAGGGATGGACGCTCATGGAGGGCGCCCGGCAGGAGGCGATCGAGGGGATCGTCGCGGACTGCGGCGGCGGTGCGATCTGCGGCACCTGCCATGTGCGCGTGCGCAAGGAGTGGTTCGACAAGATCCCCGAGCCCGAGCCGAGCGAGGCGGCCCTGCTGACCATCGTCCCCGAGGTGGGCGAGTGCAGCCGGCTCGCCTGCCAGATCCCGATGGAGCCCGAGCTCGACGGCATCGAGGTCGATATCCCGAGCAGCCAGCTCGACATCTGAGCGCCCGCGCACCGCGGAGCTGCTTCACCACCGAATGAAAGGAACAGCAGTGGAGACCGTATTCATCTCGTCCGGTATTCCCGACGACCTCCGGGAACGTCTAGCGAAGAGGTACCGGGTCGTCGATGTGCCCGAGGGCACGACCGAGGGGTTCGCGGCGTACGGTGAACCCGCCGGATGGTTCATGGACGGCGGCACCCCCGTGAACGCCGCCGTGCTCGCCCAGCTGCCTACGCTTCGCGCGGTCTCGAACCACGGCGTCGGCTATGACAGTGTCGACGTGCCTGCCGCAACCTCCGCCGGGGTCACGGTCTCGAACACCCCCGAGGTGCTCGACAACGCCGTGGCCGAGCTGACGCTCGGGCTCATCCTCGCGCTGGGGCGCGGGATCGTGAAGTACGACCGCTACGTGCGCGATGGCTCGTGGGAGCGCGAGTGGCCGCCCTACACCAACGACGTGCACGGCAAGACCCTTGGCGTCGTCGGCATGGGGCGCATCGGCCGCCGCCTCGCCGAGCTCGTGCAGCCGCTCGGCATCGAGGTGCTCTACCACAACCGCTCGAAGAACCCGGCGATCGACGAGTCGGGCGTTGCGACCCACGCGGAATGGGAGGACATGCTGCAGCGCTCGGACTTCGTGTCGCTCCACACCCCGCTGACGGAGCGCACGCGCGGGTTCTTCGTCAAGGAGGACTTCGATCTCATGAAGCCCACCGCCTACCTGATCAACATGGCCCGCGGCGCCGTCGTGAACACCGACGATCTGATCGCTGCGCTCAAGAACGGCACGATCGCGGGGGCCGCCCTCGATGTCTTCGAAGAGGAGCCGCTGCCGGCTTCGCACGAGCTCCTCACGCTCGACAACGTGATCGTGCAGCCGCACAACGGCTCAGCGACCGTCGAGACGCGGCGCGCTATGGTGGCGCTGGGCATCGAAAACCTCGAGGATATGCTTGAGGGTCGACGGCCGCGGACACCGCTCAACTGGGACGACATCCACTCGTCCTGAGTTGAGAAGGGAGCCGGGCCGCCGCAGTGGCCCGGCTCATCTTCTTTTCTGTGCGGGTGAACGTCTCCGAGGGGGTATCAGGTGTGGGAGCGAGCGGGCAACGGGTATGCCACGTTGCGCATGCTGCTCGCAGACGAGCGGCTGAACCTCGAGTCGGTGCAGACGCCGGAGTACCTGCTGGATCGTCTTGTGCGCTGGGTGACGGTGACCGAGATGGTGGACCCGTCCCCGTACCTGCTCGGTGACGAACTGATCCTCACCCTGGGCAGCGCCTGGCCGGATCCCGACTCCCCGGACATTGAGCAGTTCGTGCGTCGCCTCGCCTCGGCGGGCGTGGCCGCAGTCGGCATCGGCCTCGGCTTCACACACGAACGCGTGCCGCAGCGGATGATCGACGCCGCGAGTGCACAGGGGCTGCCGCTAATCGCCGTGCCGCTCACCACCCGGTTCCGGTCGATCGGGGAGTATGTCGTCGAGTACGTGCTCGGCGACAAGTACGCAGCCGTCCAGGACACACTGCGGGCCCACAGCGAGCTCACGGAGGCGCTGACCTCCCGCCTCGGCGTTGAGGGCCTGATCAGCCAGCTGCGTCGGCTCATCGAGGTGCCGGTCGCGGTGATCGACTACTGGGGCGGGATAATCGCGAATCAGCCCGCGTCGACGATTTGGGAGACCGAGGCGGTCATCGAGCATCGCGGCAGCGTTAGACATGGCGATGTCATGGGCGGCGCGTCCGTCTACCCTGTCGAGATCGACGACAAGCGCGTCGCGTTCCTCTGCACCCACGGAATCGGCAAGGCACCGGAGCTCATGCGCTTCGCCGTGAGCCTCGTCGCCCTCGAGCTCTCCCGCCGGCAGGCGCTGCAGCACGGGCGGCGCGAGCTCATCGGTCAGGTGCTCGGCGACTATGTGCAGGGCGACCTCGCAGACCACGAGGCCCACCGTCGACTCAGCCGGGCGGGAGTGGACTTTCACCATCAGAACCGGGTGATCCTCGCCCGGGTGAACTGCTCGCCGCGGCTGCTCGAGGACGTGCCGTGGAACAGCGACGACTTTCTCCCTCTGCAGTCCGCGGAGTACACGGTCGCGCTCGTCGACGACGTGATCGCCATCATCAGCTCCGAGACGGTCGATGCCGACGACCTCGCGCAGGCCGCGACGCGACACCTCGCGAGGCTCGGCGAAACCCGCATCGGCATCGGAGGTCCGTATCAGGGGGTGGCGGGGCTGCGTCTCTCCTGGCTGGAGGCGCAGGGGGCGATGGGATCCGGCCCCTCGACCGATTCGGGCACCTCGATGCATCTGCCCCGCCTGATGCTCGCGAGCCTCAAGGTGCCGCTGCAGAGCATCGGCGATCAGATCCTCAAGGTGCTCATCGACTACGACGCTGAGAACGACGCCCAGCTCGTCTCGACCCTCAAGGTCTACCTCGAGAGCAACTGCCAGGCGACCGTGGCGGCCCAGCGACTCTTCGTACACCGGAACACGCTGCGCTACCGCTTGCGGCTCATCGGCAAGCTGACCGGCGCGGATCTCGACGACTTCGAGGTGCTCGTGAACTTCTATCTCGCCGTGCTCGCGTTGGAGATGGGGTAGCCGCTTCACTTCGGATGTGTGCACGACGTCATCCCTTTGCAGAAGAGTTGTGCAATCTCACATGTCGGGTGGCTTTTCGTCGGCCATACGATGAGACCACTTCGAGGCGCCGTTCGAGCGAGCGCAAGGATCCGGGTGAAGGAGACGACAGATGTCCGATGTGCGATCGCGTTTGGAGGCCGTGTTCACGCTGAACAGCGGCAGCATCGGCGGCGAATGGGTTCCGAGCGAGAGCGGCCGGACCGCAGAGGTGCGGAACCCGGCGACTGGCGAGGTCATCGCCACCACGCCGATGATGACGGCGGCGGACGTGGACCGGGCGGTCGACGTCGCGCAGGAGGCGTTCCTCGAGTGGCGGAAGACGAGCGCCAAGGAGCGCTCCGTCCTCCTGCGGCGCTGGCGCGATCTGCTCGAGGAGCATGTCGAGACACTGGCGCGTATCCTCACCCTCGAGCAGGGCAAGCCGTTGCAGGAGGCGCGCAACGAGACCCTGCAGTCCGTCGCGTACATCGAATTCTTCGCCGAGGAGTGCCGCCGCCTCTACGGTGAGACGATCCCGGCGAACACCCGAGACCGCCGACTGCTCGTGCAGCGCGAGCCCCTCGGCGTGGTCGGCGTCATCTCGCCCTGGAACTTCCCCTCGGCGATGATCGGGCGCAAGGCGGGCGCGGCGCTCGCCGCCGGCTGCACCGTGGTCGCGAAGCCCGCGGCCGAGACTCCGCTCAGCGCCCTCGCACTGGCGATCCTCGCCGAGGAGGCCGGGATCCCCGCCGGCGTCTTCAACGTCGTCACCGGATCCGGCGGCGAGCTCGGTGCGGCGTTCACGGCGAACCCGCTCGTGCGCAAGATCTCATTCACCGGGTCGACGGCCGTCGGCAAGCGGCTCGCACGAGAATCCGCCGACACGCTCAAGCACCTCTCGCTCGAGCTCGGAGGCAGCGCCCCCTTCATCGTCTTCGACGACGCCGACATCGAACGCGCCGTCGCCGGTGTGCTCGCCAGCAAGTTCCGCAACGCCGGCCAGACCTGCGTCGCGACCAACCGCATCTTCGTGCAGCGCGGCGTCGCCGACGAGTTCGCACGGCGCTTCGCCGAGGAGGTCGGCCGCCTCCGCGTCGGCGCCGGCATCGAGGACGGAACGCAGATCGGCCCGCTGATCAACGAGGGGGCCGCGAACCAGGTCTCCGGCATGATCGAGCGGGCTCGCGAGCAGGGCGCCGAGATCGTGGTCGGCGGCGACGCCCGGGCCGGGGCGTTCGTGCAGCCGACCGTCGTGCTCGGCGTCTCGGACGACATGGATCTGGTGAACCACGAGATCTTCGGCCCGGTCGCCCCCATCTCGATCTTCGACACCGAGGAGGAGGTGATCGCGCGTGCGAACTCCACCGTCTACGGGCTCTCCGCGTACTTCTACACCAACGACTACCGCCGCATCGTGCGGGTCGGAGAGGCGCTCGAGTTCGGCATGGTCGGCGTGAACGAGTCGCTGACCACCACCGAGGTGGCGCCGTTCGGCGGGGTCAAGGACTCCGGGTACGGTCGTGAAGGCTCCCACTTCGGCCTCGAGGAGTACACGCAGATCAAGTACCTCTGCATCGGAGGCCTCTGATGTTGAACCCGCATCCGACCCCTGGGGCCGTGGACCGCGCGGACGTTGTCATCATCGGCGGCGGCCAGGCCGCGGCAGAGCTGGTGAAGTCGCTGCGCCGCGAAGCCTTCGCGGGCAGCATCCACCTGATCGGCGATGAGGACTATCTGCCCTACGACCGTCCGCCGCTCTCGAAAGGGGTCATGAAGACCGGCGTCGAGATGGATCGCCTGGCCTTCCTCAACGCCGCCGGGTACGAGAAGCACGGCGTGACCGTGGACCTCGGCGTGAGCGCGACGGCGATCGATCCCGACGCCCGGACCGTCAGCACGTCGGACGGCCGCAGGATCGGCTACGAGGTGTGCGTGCTCGCCACCGGCGCGCGCGCCGTACCGGCGCCCTGGCACGGCACCAGCCGCGTCCACTCGATCCGCACCTACGCCGACGCCCAGGAGCTGCACGCGGCGATTGAGGCGGGGGCCAAGCGATTCCTCGTGGTCGGCGGCGGCTACCTGGGTCTCGAGACGGCGAGTTCGCTCGCCGCCTCCGGCCTCGACGTCTCGCTTGTCGAGGCCACCCCGCAGCTGCTCACCGGCCGCGCTTCGCGTTTCGTCTCGGACTGGCTGAAACGGCAGCACGAGGAGCGGGGAGTCGAGATCTTCCTCGGCTCGATGGTCGCCGAACTCGAGGAGCGCGACGACACCGTGCACGTGCGCCTCGCGAACGGGACCGAGGTCGAGGCGGATCAGGTCGTGTTCGCCGTCGGCGCTCTCGCGAACCTCGACCTCGCGAAAGCGGTCGGCGCGGAGTGCGGTCGCGGCGTCCTCGTCGACGAACGGTGCGAGACCACCGTCGCGGGCGTCTACGCGATCGGCGACGTCGCCAGCTACCGCACCGGCAGCGGCGGCGAGGCCCGCGTCGAGTCGGTGTTCAACGCCACATCGCAGGCCAAGAACCTCGCCCGCGTGATCGCCGGCAAGGATCTCAAGGCGTCCAGCGTGCCGACGTTCTGGTCGGATCAGGTCGGCGTCTCGATCCGGCTCGCCGGCTGGGTGCCGCCGACGGTCGAGACGAACGACGTGGTGACGCAGGAGGAGGACGGCTGGCTCGTGGAGCGCTATCTCGGCGGCCGGCTCGTGGGCGTCGAGGCCATGAACCGATTGGTCGACTACATGCGCATCCTGCCCGAGATCGCCGACCTCCGACGGAAGCTGTAGCCATGGGCATCGACAACGGACTCACCGACTACGGCGACCCCGAGTTCGCCTCCTACCTCCGCGGCGCCTTCGCCTCGAGCATGGGCTTCAGCGAGGAGGCGCTGAGCCGCCCGATCGTCGGCATCACCTGGACGGCGAGCGACTTCAACAACTGCCATCGGCTCGCGCCCGAGCTGATCGAGGCCGTGAAGCGCGGCGTGCTCATGGAGGGCGCGCTGCCGATGGTCTTCCCGACGCTCTCCCTCGGCGAGGGGTTCCTCAACCCGACATCGATGTACTTCCGCAACCTGATGGCGATGGAGACCGAGGAGATCGTGCGCGGCCAGCCGATGGACGCGGTCGTGATGGTCGGCGGCTGCGACAAGACGATCCCCGCGCAGGCGATGGCGGCGCTCTCGGTCGACCGACCGACCGTGATCCTGCCGGTCGGCCCGATGATGACCGGGAGCTTCGAGGGCGAGCGTCTCGGGGCCTGCACCGATTGCCGCCGCTACTGGGGCCAGTACCGCGCCGGCACGATGACGCGCGAGCGGCTCGTCGGCGTGAAGCAGCGACTGGCCTCGACCGCGGGCACCTGCCCGGTCATGGGCACGGCCAGCACGATGGCGAGCCTGGTCGAGACGCTGGGCCTCGCCCTGCCGGGAGCGGGCACGGTGCCGG
>NZ_JBHSRW010000018.1:0-22942 GCF_042659205.1 Leucobacter soli | reverse complement strand
GCAGGCCGCGATCGCCGCACCGTATGCGCACGTCACCGCGCCGCTGCGCCGCCTGGTCGACCGCTGGGGTCTCGTCGTGTGCGAGGCGCTCTGCCGCGACGCGGAAGTTCCGGGCTGGGCGCGGGAGAGCCTCGCCGAGGTGCCCGCCCTCATGCGATCCTCCTCGGCACGTGCCGGCCAGCTGGGCGCGGCGGCTCTCGATCGGGTCGAGGCCGCGCTGCTGCGCGATCGCGCGGGAGAGATCTTCGACGCGGTGGTGCTGGAGGTCCGCGGCGGGCAGGCACGAGTCCAGATCGCGGATCCGCCCGTGACCGCGCTGTGCCCGGTCACGGGCGGGGTCGATACGGACCACGACGACGCCGGCGGCATGGACGGCACCGACGACACCGACGATGCGCGCGAGGGACGCTTGGCCGGCACCGTCATACGCACTCGGATGGTGCACGCGGATGTGGCGACCGGAGCGATCGAGCTCGCCCCGGTCTGACAGCGGGGCCAGGGGCGACGGCGGAACCGGGCGCGACCGCGGAGCCGCGGCACCCGCTCCCTACGCGGTGACGACCTCGGGCGCCCCGATCTCGCCGGCGGGCATCTCGGCAGCGATCCGGTTCGCCTCGGCGATCAGCGTCTCGACGATCTCGCTCTCGGGCACGGTCTTGATGACCTCGCCCTTCACGAAGATCTGCCCCTTGCCGTTGCCGCTCGCAACGCCGAGATCGGCCTCGCGCGCCTCGCCGGGTCCGTTCACCACGCAGCCCATCACGGCCACGCGCAGCGGGACGGTCATGCCCTCCAGTCCCTTGGTCACCTCGTCGGCGAGCGTGTAGACATCCACCTGGGCGCGCCCGCACGAGGGGCAGGAGACGATCTCGAGCTTGCGCTCGCGCAGGTTCAGGGATTGCAGGATCTGCAGGCCCACCTTGACCTCTTCGACGGGGGGCGCCGAGAGCGAGACGCGGATCGTGTCGCCGATGCCCTCGGAGAGCAGGATCCCGAAGGCGGTCGCGCTCTTGATCGTGCCCTGGAAGGCGGGGCCGGCCTCGGTGACTCCCAGGTGCAGCGGCCAGTCGCCGCGCTCGGCCAGTTGGCGGTACGCTTTGACCATCACGATCGGGTCGTTGTGCTTCACCGAGATCTTGAAGTCGTGGAAGTCGTGCTCCTCGAAGAGCGACGCTTCCCATACCGCGCTCTCCACGAGCGCCTCCGGGGTGGCCTTGCCGTACTTCTGCAGCAGGCGCGGATCGAGCGACCCGGCGTTCACGCCGATGCGGAGCGAGACGCCCGCGGCCTTGGCGCGTCTCGCGATCTCGCCGACCTGGTCGTCGAACTTGCGGATGTTGCCCGGGTTCACGCGCACGGCGGCGCAACCGGCGTCGATCGCCGCGTAGACGTAGTTCGGCTGGAAGTGGATGTCGGCGATCACCGGGATCTGGCTCTTCATCGCGATGATCGGCAGCGCCTCGGCGTCGTCGCGGCTCGGGCAGGCGACGCGCACGATGTCGCAACCGGACGCCGTGAGCTCGGCGATCTGCTGCAGGGTCGCGTTGATGTCGGTCGTCGGTGTCGTGGTCATCGACTGCACACTCACCGGGGCGTTGCCGCCGACGAGCACCGAGCCGACCTTGATCTGGCGCGAAACGCGTCGCGGGGCCAGAACTTCGGGGATCTTCGGCATTCCGAGGTTGATTGCTGCCACGCGACGAGTCTACCGCCGGCCCCTGAGGGCTCGCGGTGCTGCAGAATCGCATCGATCTGCAATTTCGCACCGCGTGACGCGGGTTTCGCAGGTGCGAAATTGCAGATCGATGCATTCCTGGCGAAGGCGACCGACACGGAGACGGCGATGCGGTGCCGACGCGGCGACCTGACCGGGCGACCGGGAACTGCAAAGATGGAGGGGATGAGCAACACGCCCGAAGGTCCGCAGCCCGACCGCACCCGGCCCCGCAGACGCCGGGTCGTCCTCGCCACCGTGCTCGCCGCGGCGCTCGTGCTGCTGAGCGGCGCCGGCCTCTGGGCGTTCATCGCCGCGCAGCAGAGCGCGAACACGGGTTCCACCGCCGCGAGCGAGGCACCGCCGACGCCCGAGACCGACCCCTCGCCGGCCCCGGATCCTGCACCTGAACCGGAACCGGAGCCTGATCCCGAGCCGCAGTGGGACATCGACAGCCCCGATTCGATCACCGTCGTGGTGAACAAGCAGCGCCCGCTGACCCCCGAGGGCTGGGCGCCCGACGACCTGGTGATGCCCGACGTCCCGAACAACAACGGTCAGCCGATGCGGAAGCCGGCCGCCCGTGCCATCGAGAAGATGCATGCGGCGGCGAGCGCCGACGGAGCGCCATTCGTGATCGCCAGCGCCTACCGTCCGTACGACATGCAGGTCGATCTGTTCCAGTCCTATGTGAATCGCGACGGGGTGGAAGCCGCTGAGACCTACTCGGCCCGACCCGGCCATTCCGAGCATCAGACCGGGCTCGTCGCCGATGTCGACGACGGCTCGGGCTGCGCGTTCGAGTTCTGCTTCGGCGCGACGGCCGCGGGCGCGTGGATCCGCGAGAACGCGAACCGCTACGGCTTCATCGTGCGCTACCCGGAGGGTCAGCAGGAGACGACCGGCTACATCTACGAGCCCTACCACCTGCGCTACGTCGGCAAGGAGGTCGCCGGCCTGATGCACGAGCAGGGCGTCGAGACGCTCGAGGAGTTCTTCGGGCTCGATCCCGCGCCGACCTACTGACGCCGGCGCCCGCGGTCAGCCGAACAGGTCGATCGGCTTCACGATGTCCGCGTACATGAGCAGCAGACTCATGGCACCCAGCACGATCACGACGACGAAGGTGACGGGCACCATCTTCGCCGTGTCGATGGGGCCGGGGTCGGGCTTGCGCCGGATCCTGGCCCAGCCGCGCTTCGCCCCCTCGTAGATCGCGCCGGCGATGTGCCCGCCGTCGAGCGGCATGAGCGGCACGAGGTTGAACACGAAGAGCGCCACGTTGAGGGAGCCCAGCAGCCCGAACATGGTCTGCGCCTTCGCCGCAACGGGGGCCTGATCCATGCTGACGATCTCGCCGGCCATCCGCCCGACGCCGACCACGCTCATGGGTCCGTTCGGGTCGCGCTCCTCGGCCCCGAACGCGGCGTTCCACACGTCGACCATGCGCTGCGGCAGACCGATGATCACGCCCGCCACCTGCTGCACGTTCTCACCGACGAACGCCGGTACTGCGGTGACCGGCTGCTGGACGACCTCGCTGCCCGGCGAGACTCCGATCATGCCGACGGTCTCGATCTCGGGCTCCCCGTCGTCGCCCCGCACGATGACGCCGTTCTCGTCGGTCACCGCACGCTGATTCTCGGCCGGCGTGATGGCGAGGGTCTGCACGGAGACCGCTCCGTCCGAGCCGTGCCGTTCGATCGTCACGGCGAGCTGCTCGCCGGGGGCTGCGCTGACGATGTCACGGATCTGCTCCCAGTCGGTGATCCTCGTGCCGTCGATCGCCGTGATCCGATCGCCCGGGAGAAGGCCGGCCGCGGCGCCGGGCGCCGGCGTCGCATCGTCGGTGCACGCGGTCGCGTCGCTCGAGGCGGGGATCAGGCATTCGCTGACCTGCGAGAGGGTCGTCGAGTACTGGGGGATCCCGAAGCCCACGAGGACGATGCCGAAGAACACGACGGCGAGCACGAGGTTCATGAACGGGCCGCCGAGCATGATGACGATCTTCTTCCAGACCGCGAGGCGGTAGAAGGTGCGGGCGTCCTCCCCCGCCCCGATCGTCTCTGCGCTCGCCTGCCTCGCCTCGTGGACCATCCCGGCGAGGCCGCGCGGCGATTCGGTATCGGGCCCGGTCGCGGCCTCAGGCCCGGGCTCGGTCGCGGCCTCGACCACGAGCGCGGTTCCCGTCCCCCGGTTCTCCGTCGCATCCGGGCCCCCCTGCGCGTGCGGCACCGCCGCACCCTCCTGCATCACGGTGTTCAGGAACCCGGTCGTCGAGGCTCGCGGCGTCTCGCCCGGCTTCGCGGGCGGATACATCCCGGTCATGGCGACGTAGCCGCCGAGCGGGATCAGCTTGACCCCGTACTCCGTCTCCCCCTTGCGCTTGGACCACAGCGTCCGGCCGAAGCCGATCATGTACTGGGTGACCTTCACGCCGAAGAGCTTGGCGGGCAGAAGGTGCCCGATCTCGTGCAGCCCGATCGACAAGGCCAGCCCGAGCACGATGATCAGGATGCCGAGCAGGTACAGCAGCACGTCAGTCACCGGTTCAGGTTACCCGCGCGCCTTCCGGTGCGGCTGTGAGCCGGCGAGGCGCCGACTGGGAGAGCGCTGCGGGAACGGCGCTGCAGAAGGGCTCGGTTCAGCACACGGTGACGTTCACGGCGAGGCCGCCCATGGCCGTCTCCTTGTACTTCTCGCTCATGTCGCGGCCGGTCTCCCGCATCGTCACGATCACGTCGTCGAGGCTGACGTGGTGCGAGCCGTCTCCCATCAGCGCCATCTTCGCCGCATTGATCGCTTTCGCCGCCGCGATGGCATTGCGCTCGATGCAGGGGATCTGCACCAGCCCGCCGATCGGGTCGCAGGTGAGGCCGAGGTTGTGCTCCATCGCGATCTCGGCGGCGTTCTCCACCTGGGCCGGCGTTCCGCCGAGCACCTGGGCGAGGCCGGCCGCGGCCATGGAGGAGGCCGATCCCACCTCCCCCTGGCACCCGACCTCGGCACCCGAGATCGAGGCCTGCTCCTTGACCAGCACACCGATCGCGCCGGCAGCGAGCAGGAAGTCGGCGACGACCCGATTCTTCTGCTCCGCGTCCCGATCGGCGGTTCGCGGCAGGTAGTGCGTCGCGTAGAAGAGCACGGCCGGAATGATGCCGGCAGCGCCGTTCGTCGGTGCGGTGACCACCCGGCCGCCCGAGGCGTTCTCCTCGTTGACGGCGAGCGCGACGAGGTTCACCCACTCCTGCCAGAAGACCGGGTCTCGATCGGGATCCTGCTCGCGCAACCGCCGGTGCCACTCGGGCGCGCGTCGCCGCACGTTCAAGCCGCCCGGCAGCACGCCGGTGCGTCCGAGCGCCGAGTCCTTGCAGGCCTCCATCACCTCCCAGATGCGCTGCAGCCCCGCCCGCACCTCCGTCTCGTCGCGCGTGGCCAGCTCGTTGGCGAGCATCACCTCCGCGATGCTCGCGCCGCTCTCCCGGCAGCGGGCCAGCAGCTCGGCGGCCGTGCGGAACGGGTAGGGCTGCACCGCCAGGCGGTGCTCCAGCCGATCGAGGATCGACTCCTCCGCTCCATCGCGGACGATGAAGCCGCCGCCGACCGAATAGTAGGTCTGTTCGTCGAGCACCGCTCCGGCGTCGTCGAGCGCCGCGAAGCGCATGCCGTTGGTGTGGCGGGGCAGCACGGTGAGGGGACGCAGGGTGATGTCGTCGACGCCGAAGCGGATCACCGCAGCGTCGACGCCGAGCTGCTCCCCGACGCGGAGGTCTCCGCTCGCCTCGATCCGCGCGAGCGCCGCATCCACCTCCACCGGCAGCACGGTCTCGGGATCGAAGCCCTCGAGGCCCAGCAGCACCGCGGTGAACGTGCCGTGCCCCTTGCCCGTCGCGGCGAGCGAGCCGAAGAGATCGACGCGCAGCGCGACGCAGCGCTCCAGCAGCCCGCGGCGGTGCAGCCCGGCCGCGAAGGCGTGCCCGGCCCGCATCGGTCCGACCGTGTGAGAACTCGACGGGCCGATGCCCACGCTGAAGAGGTCGAAGACGCTGACCGCCATGAATGGCCCCCTTGCCGACTGATCGTGTTCGTGTTCGCGCTCGCGCTCGCGCGCCGCGCAGGTGCTCAGTAGTCGTGGGTATGCAGCCGCTCGACCCCGGATTACTGAGCACCTGCGCTCCGGAAGCGGCGGTGTCGCGCGACCGTATCGAGGCGACGGTCGCCGCGCGTCGGAGCCTACTCCACGGCGCCTATTCCGCTGCGCCTATTCCACCGTGGCGTCGTTGGCCGCCGCGTACTCCTCGGCGGAGAGCAGCGGCCCCTCGGCCTCGACCGCCACGCGGAACAGCCAGGCCGCCCCGTACGGGTCGCTGTTGACGAGAGCCGGGTCGTCGGCGAGCGCCTCGTTCACCTCGACCACCTCGCCGGTCACCGGCGAGAACAGTTCGGACACGGACTTGGTCGACTCGATCTCACCGCAGACCTCGCCCGCGGTGACGCGCGCGCCGACTTCGGGCAGCTCGATGTAGACGACTTCGCCGAGCGCGTCGGCTGCGACCTCGCTCACGCCGACAACGGTCGGACTGCCGTCGGCGATCCACTCGTGCTCGGCCGAGTAGCGGAGTCCCGCTCGTACTGTGCTCATGATGTCTCCTTCTGGTGCTGGTGTCGCGTTGCGGCGCAATGCGGTCGGTTCGGGGTTGCCGGGATGCTTCGGATCGTCGGAGCCTCTGCTGCGATCCTCGTCCATCGCGCGACCGGTTTCAATCGGTCTCGGCGAGGCGGGTGCGCGCTGCGCTCACGTCGTTCGCCGGTAGAACGGGAGAGCGACTACTTCGAAGGGCTCCGGCTTCCCCCGCAGGTCGACCGAGACCCGGGTGCCGATCTCCGAGAAGGCCGGCTCGACGTAGGCGAGCGCGACCGGGTATCCGAGCGTCGGGCTCGGCTGGCCGCTCGTGATCCGCCCGATCTCACGACCGGATCCATCTGCCGCCTGCGCGTGGACCGGGTACCCGCCCCGGCCGGCCCGACGGGCGAGTCCCTTCAGCCCGACGAGCACCCGTGAGGGCCCGGCCTCCTTGACCGCCTCGAGCGCGGCACGGCCGATGAACTGCTCGGACTTCTTGAGGGAGACGACCGGCCCCAGGCCGGCCTGGAACGGATCGGTGTCGAGGCTCAGCTCGTTGCCGTAGAGCGGCATGCCCGCCTCCAAGCGCAGCGAGTCGCGGGCGGCGAGTCCGCACGGGATCAGCCCGGCCGGCCCGCCGATCTCGAGCAGGCGATCCCAGACTTCGGCGGCTCGGTCGTTCGGCAGGAACAGCTCGAAGCCGTCCTCTCCCGTGTACCCGGTCCGTGCCAGGAGGATGTCGATGGCGTCCTCCGCCTGGCCGCCCGCACCCGCACCCGGGACCGTGATCGCCGCCCAGGCGTAGTAGGGCAGCTCGGTGACGGCGGTCCGCGACGCATCGCCGTGCGCGCCGTCGGCGACGAGCCCGTGCAGGATCCCCTCGGCCGCGGGTCCCTGGACCGCGATCAGACTGGTCTCGGCCGAGGCGTCGACGATCTCGACGTCGAAGCCGACGGCGCGCTCGGCGAGCGCTGCGGCGACGACCGGTGCATTGCCGGCGTTCGGGACGACGAGGTAGCGGGACTCTGCTCCCGGAGCCTCATCCGTCTCCTCGCCACCAGCGATCCGGTACACGATGAGGTCGTCGATGATGCCGCCGCGCTCGTCGCAGATGAGGGAGTACTTCGCCTTGCCGACCCGGACGACCGCGAGGTTGCCGACGAGCGCGGTGTTGAGGAAGGCGGCCGCGTCGGGCCCGGACACCCAGACCTCGCCCATGTGCGAGAGGTCGAAGAGGCCCGCCGCCTCGCGCACGGCCCGATGCTCGGCGAGCTCGCTGCCGTATTTGAGCGGCATGTCCCAGCCGCCGAAGTCGGTGAAGGATGCGCCGAGCTCCCGATGCCGGGCGTGCAGTGCGGTGTGCTTCGTCATGGTCTATCCTTCGAACGCTTCGGGCGGCGGGCAGGCGCAGACCAGGTTGCGGTCGCCGAAGGCGCCGTCGATCCGCGAGACGGGCGGGAAGTACTTGTCGACGCGCAGCCGCTCGACGGGGAACGCGCCCTGCTCGCGCGTGTACGGCCGATCCCAGTCGTCGGAGACCACGACGGCTGCCGGATGCGGCGCGTTCCGCAGCGGCGAGTCCTCGAGGGCGTGGATCCCCGCCACGATGTCGTCGATCTCTGCCCGGATCGCGATCATCGCCTCGATGAAGCGCTCGATCTCCGCGAGATCCTCCGATTCGGTCGGCTCGACCATGAGCGTGCCGGCGACCGGGAATGCGAGGGTCGGCGCGTGGAAGCCGAAGTCGATGAGGCGCTTCGCCACGTCCTCGGCCGTCACGCCGGATGCCGCGGTGAGCTCGCGGAGGTCGAGGATGCACTCGTGGGCGACGAGCCCGCGGTTGCCCGTGAAGAGCACGGGGAAGTGATCCCTCAGCCGGGCTGCGACGTAGTTCGCGCTGAGCAGCGCCGACTCGGTCGCCCGGGTGAGGCCGTCGGCGCCCATCATGGCGACGTAGGCGTACGAGATCGGCAGCACGCCGGCCGATCCGAAGAGCGTCGCGACGACGGGAACGCCGCCCTCGGACGCGCTGATCGACGTCCCCGAAGCCCCGCCGGCCACCGGATCGCCCGGCAGGTAGGGCACCAGGTGCTCGGCGACGGCGACCGGGCCGACGCCCGGACCGCCGCCGCCGTGCGGGATCGCGAAGGTCTTGTGCAGGTTCAGGTGCGAGACGTCTCCGCCGAACTCGCCGGGCTTCGCGAGCCCCACGAGCGCGTTCATGTTGGCGCCGTCGATATACACCTGGCCGCCCGCGGCGTGCACCTTGTCGCACACCTCCCGCACGTCGACGTCGTAGACGCCGTAGGTCGACGGATAGGTGATCATGATTGCCGCGAGGTCGCCCGCGTGCTCGGCGATCTTCGCCTCGAGGTCGGCCATGTCGATGTGCCCGTCGGGCGTGTTCTTCACGACGACCACCCGCAGGCCCGCGAGCACCGCGGAGGCGGCGTTGGTGCCGTGCGCCGAGGCGGGGATGAGGCAGATGTCGCGCTCGGCGTGCCCGTTCGCGAGATGGTATCGGCGGATCGCGAGCAGACCGGCGTACTCCCCCTGCGATCCGGCGTTCGGCTGCAGCGAGATGCCGTCGTAGCCGGTGATCTCGATGAGCCAGTCCTCGAGCCGGCGGATCAGCTCGCGCCAGCCCGCGGTCTGGTCTGCGGGTGCGTAGGGGTGGATGCCTGCGAACTCCGGCCAGGAGATGGCTGCCATCTCGGCTGTCGAATTCAGCTTCATCGTGCAGGAGCCGAGCGGGATCATGGTGCGATCCAGCGCGAGATCGCGGTCGGCGAGGCGTCGCAGGTACCGCAGCATCTGCGTCTCGGAGCGCACCGAGTGGAAGATCGGATGCGTGAGGTAGGCGCTGGTGCGCACCAGGGCGGGATCGAAGGCGTAGGATCCGGCGACCCCGTCATTCTGCGCGTCAGTCGCAGAATCTACGCCGCCGGTGATCGGATTCTGCGACTGCGCGCAGGATGACGAAGCGGTGGAATCGATGGTTCCCCCGAACACCGCCGCGACCGCGGTGACGATCTCGTCGGTCGTCGTCTCGTCGAACGAGACGCTCACGGTATCGGGGTCGACGTGGCGCAGATTGAAGCCGGCTGTGGCAGCGGCGGCGACGACCGCGGCCGCGCGGCCGGGCACGCGAACCCGGATCGTATCGAAGTAGGCGTGTCGCACGAGCTCGACCCCCGCCTTCTCGAGTGCGCCGGCCAGCGCGCGCGCGTGCGCGTGCGTGCGTTCGGCGATCCCGCGCAGGCCCTCCGGCCCGTGGTAGACGGCGTACATCGAAGCCGTGATCGCGAGGAGCGCCTGCGCGGTGCAGATGTTGCTCGTCGCCTTCTCCCGCCGGATGTGCTGCTCTCGGGTCTGCAGCGCCAGCCGGTAGGCGGGGCGGCCCTGCTGATCCTTGGAGACGCCGACCAGTCGGCCGGGCAGCGAGCGCTCGAGTCCCTCGCGCACGGCGAGGTAGGCGGCGTGCGGCCCGCCGTAGAAGAGCGGGACGCCGAAGCGCTGCGTGTTGCCGACGGCGATGTCGGCGCCCTGCTCGCCGGGGGGCACGATCAGCGTGAGCGAGAGCAGGTCGGCGATCACGGTGACCATGGCCCCGCGATCCTTCGCCTCGGCGATCACCGTGGAGTGATCCTGCACCGCGCCGTCGTCGCCGGGCTGCTGCAGCACGATGCCCGAGATCGCTCCCTCGGGCAGACCGGTCGAGAGGTCGGCCACCTCGACCTCGAAGCCGAGCGCGTCGGCGCGGCCCCGGATCACGGCGATCGTCTGCGGGAACAGGTTGGCGTCGATCACCGTCCTCGCGTCGGCGCCCGCCCGGTTCGCACGGCGCATCAGGAGCACGGCCTCCGCCGCGGCCGAGCTCTCGTCGAGCATCGAGGCGTTCGCGACCGGCAGGCCGGTGAGGTCGGCGACCATCGTCTGGAAGTTGAGCAGCGCTTCCAGCCGCCCCTGGGAGATCTCGGGCTGGTACGGGGTGTACGCCGTGTACCAGGCCGGGCTCTCGAGCACGTTGCGGAGGATCACCGGCGGAGTGTGCGTGCCCGAGAATCCCTGCCCGATCAGCTGGGTCTTGAGCACGTTGCGGCCGGCGAGCTCGCGCAGATCGGCGAGGATCTGCTCCTCGCTGCGCGCCGGCGGAAGGTCCAGCCCCGCGGAGCTGCGGATCCCGGCGGGAACCGCCGTGTCGACGAGCTCGTCGAGGGACGCGTAGCCGAGGGCGTCGAGCATCTCGCGCTGATCCGCGGGGGATGCGATGCCGATGTGCCGTGAGGCGAAGGGCGGGGTCTGCGCAGAGACGGGCGCCGAGGAGTGCGCCGGGAGTGACGACGATGCCGTTGCGGTCAAAGGAGGATCTCCGGTGTCGTGGTCGCGAACGACCGATTGAGAGGATCCTCCCCGCTCTGTACGTGACCTGAGAGATTCGGGCGGCGTATGCCCTTGCACCTTCGGTGAGCGGGCGAGCCCGCTGCTTTCCAGAGTCGCCCTGCACCCGGGTGGGTGCGGCCGTTGCGGTACGTGTGCCTGAGAGTTTCCCGGGGAGGGTTTGCTCCTACGGCGCCGGCTGCCGCCGCGATGCGGCGCGCGGTCTCTCCCGCAAGGGTGAGGGGGCTTGTTCAGTTGTGTTGTGCGTCAGTCTAGCCCACGCGAGGCGACTTCGCCGACACCCACAGCCATCGCACGGGCGTGCTGCCCGGGTTCGCGTAGGAGTGGCGGATTCTCGGGTCGATGAGCAGCGAGTCGCCCGCGCGGATCCGATGCACCTGCTCCCCGACCGTGATCTCGAGCACGCCGTCGATCACGAAGATGAACTCCTCGTTCTCAGGGTGCGCATAGGCGTGCATGCGCACCTGCGGGCCCGGTTCGAGCACCGATTCGAGCACCTGCAACGTCTCCGCGGTGTCCGGGGTCACAAAGCGATCCCGATACATGCCGCCGTAGCTCACCGGCTGATCCCGATCGCGCTCGTCTTCATCGAGCGCGATCGCCTTCACCGGCACGTTCAATGAGCCGGCGATGCGGAACGCCGAGTCGAGCGACGGCTCCGAGAGCCCCCGCTCGACCTGCGACAGGAAGCTCGGAGAGATCGCTGCGTCTTCGGAGAGCACTTGCAGAGTGCGCCCGGATTTCTGCCGCAATTCGCGGATCCGGCTGCCGTCTACCTTCATATCTCTTCCCGGAGTCGCTTCCGCATCAGCCGACGTACGAACATCGGGTCGGAAACCTCACAATTTCTCGCGAAGCCGCTCCAAGCCGACGGCCATCACCAGCACACAACCTATCACGATCTCTTGCACGTAACTCGATATGTGCAACAGGTTCATGCCATTGCCGAGGACCCCCATGAAGAGCACGCCGAGCAGCACGCGCCAGGCGACGCCTTCGCCGCCGAAAAGCGAAGTACCACCGAGCACCGCGGCCGCGATGGAGAGCATCACGTAGCTGCCGCCGAGCGACGCCTCGCCCGAACCCAGGCGAGCGGTGAGGAGCATCCCCGCAAGCGCCGCGAACACCGAGCAGAGCACGAATGCGACGATCACCGTGCGACGCACGTTGATGCCCGCGACCCGGGCCGCCTCGGCATTGCCGCCGATCGCATACATGTTCCGGCCCGTCGGCACACGATTCATGAACAACATGACGAGCAGCAGCACCCCGATGCCGACGATGACGGGGGTGGGGATGCCGAACACATTGCCGGTGCCGAACACATCTCGGAACGAGAAAGGCACGCCGGTCACGGGTGCCCCCTTGGTGATCAGCAGCGCCGAACCGGTCAGGATCGACGTCGTGCCCAAGGTGGCCATGAACGACGGTACCTTCCAGAACGAAACGATCGCTCCGTTCACGAGGCCGATCACGAGGCCCGCGGCGAGCGCGACGAGCACGCCGATCACGATGGACCAACCGCCCTCACCCACCGAGGAAGTGAAGGTGGCCACGATCACACTCGTGAACGCGACCGTCGCACCCACCGAGAGATCGAGCTGAGCGTTGATCAGCACGATCATCTGACCGAGCGCGATGAGCAGCAGGAACACCGACTGCCGCGAGACGTTGGTGAGGTTGGTCGGGTCGAGAAATCTCGGTTCGAGGATGGCGAAGGTGACCACGAGCCCGACGAAGAGGATCGGCAGCAGGTAGGTCGTCAGTGCGGCCAGGAACCGGCGCGTGCTCCGTGGAATGGTCAACGGGCGTGTCGTCAGCGACATGTCAGATCTCCGTGTCATCAGGATTCGGTGAAAAAGTGGGAGGCGATGGCCGCCTCGTTGATGTCGTCGCCGATCAGCTCGGCTTGAATGCGCCCCTCGGCCACGACGTACACGCGGTCGCTCACACCGATGACCTCAGTGAGATCCGATGAGACGAGGAGCACCC
Organism: Leucobacter soli; assembly: GCF_042659205.1. Lineage (NCBI taxonomy): Bacteria > Bacillati > Actinomycetota > Actinomycetes > Micrococcales > Microbacteriaceae > Leucobacter > Leucobacter soli. Next base: position 10,211 of record NZ_JBHSRW010000018.1, on the reverse strand, counting down.
CGGCGCCGGCCCGCGCATACGCATCGATCTGCGCGTAGACGTCTGCCTTGGCGCCGACGTCGATGCCGACGGTCGGCTCGTCGAAGACGTGCACGTCGGCACGGTGGATCATACCGCGGGCGATGAGTGCCTTCTGCTGGTTGCCACCGGAGTAGTTGCCTGCCGGGGCCGCAGTGGTGCTCGGTCGCAGCGAGAGTCGCTCAGCGAGCTGCTCGGTCTCGGCGGCCTCCTGCTTGGCGCGGATCAGGCCACCGGCGAGAAACCCGCCCCGTTTCAGTGCGCCGAGCGTGATCGACTCGCGGAGCGGCCGGTTCAGCGCCAGCCCCTCGCGCTTGCGATCAGAGGGGTAGTACATGAGCCCCTGTTTCAACATCCGGGCGGGCGACCAACCGAGGCAGTTCGCTCCGCCGATTCGCACCTCTCCGGATTCGACCGGGTCGAGCCCGTAGATCGCGCGCGCGATCTCTGACTTCCCCGAACCGATCAGCCCCGTGACGCCGACGATCTCACCGGCTCGAACGTTGAACGTCGCGTCGTGCACGCTCGAGTTCGACAGGTGCTTCACATCGAGCAGCACCTCTCCTGGCTCGACCGGCTCATGCAGGTACAGTTCGCCCGGCGCGCGGCCGATCATGTCGTGCACCAGGCGGTCGGCAGACACGGGAGCATCGTGCGTGGCGATGTAATTGCCGTCGCGGAGCACCGTGATCTTGTCTGCGATCTCGAGCACCTCGTTCATCCGGTGACTCACATAGATCACACCGACCCCGCGTTCGGTGAGCCGCCTCACGATATCGAGCAGTTGCCGCGTCTCTGGCTCGCCCAGCGACGCCGTCGGCTCGTCGAGGATCAGCAGATCGACCCGGCCGAGCAACGCCCGGCAGATCTCGATGATCTGCTGCTCGGATCGGGAGAGCTTACCCGCCGGCCGGCCGGGGTCGAGATCGACACCGAGTTGGGCGAGCACCTCGACCGCCACCCGATCGCGCTCGGAGCGGTCGATCAACCCCCGGCGCCTCGGCAGCGCACCGAGCAGGATGTTCTCCGCGACACTGAGCTGCGGCACGATGTGGAGCTCTTGGAAGACCGTTCGAATGCCGTGAGCAGCGGCATCGGCGAGGCTCTCGATGGCGATCACCTCGCCGCGCATGCTGACGCTACCGCTCGACGCGGGCTGAATGCCGCTGAGCGCCTTGATCAGCGTCGACTTGCCCGCGCCGTTCTCCCCCATGACGGCGTGCACCTGGCCCGCCTCCACCGAAAGCGAGACATCGGCGAGCGCGGTGATCGACCCGAACTGCTTCGAGAGGTTCCGCACCTCGAGCAGGGTCATGACCGCCCCTGCTCGAACACCACTTCACCGCCGCGAAACACGCGCTCGGCCCGCACCTCAGGCAGCTTCGCCGTGTCTACGCTGAACGGGTCGGTCTCGAGCACTGCGATATCGGCGATCTTGCCGGGCTCGAGCGTGCCGAGGTCATGGCCTCGACCGATCGATGCCGCTGCCGTCGCGGTGTGCGCGAGCACGGCCTCCTCGACGCTGATCGCCTCGTGCGGTTCGACGTGCAGACCCCAGAAGCTCTTCCGGTTCACCGCCGCGGCGATCGTGTGCCACGGGTTCGTCGAGCCGACGTCGGCGCCCAGGCCGATGTCCGAGCAGATGACAGGCGAGATCGCCGCGTCGAGAATCGTGCGCATCGGCATTCTGCCCTGCATGCCGTGGCCAGGAAACAGCATCGGCACGTAGTCGCCGATGAAGTTGCCGAGGAATCCCGGCTGCATCACCGGGGTGACGCCAGCACGCTTCCACTGGTCGAGGAAGCTCGGATCCTCGAGCACGTTGCCGAGGTGCTCGATGCGCACGTCGAGCTTCTTGCCGAACGCGATCAGCGCCTGCAGCACCTCTGCCTGAGCTCGGGTTCCGTTCGTATGAATCGCGAGTTGCACGCCGTGCTCATCGGAGAGCTCGAAGGCGCGCATGAGTTCAGCCCGACTCTTGTTCAGGATGCCGCGGTAATGCGTGCGGCCGACCTGCTCGGGCGCGTACTCCTGCAAGCTCGCAGCGTTTCGCGCGGAATAGCCGCCGTCGGCGAAGAGCTTGACACCCTGCGCCCAGAGGAGATCGTCCCGGCCCGCATAGCCTCCGATCCACTCGAAGCTCTGCTCGAGCGAGCGGAAACTGGGGCTCATCACGTACATGGCGATGCGACCGCCATAGCCGTCGTCGGCGGCGACGCGCTCGAGCGCCTGCAACTGGTCTTCCTTCTCGAGCATCTCGCCGACGGTCACGACACCGCGACTGAGCATCTCGGAGCGGAATCGCCCCGTGACGCTTTCGGCGATCTGCGCGACCGACGGCTCGGGAATCGAGAGATGCGCATCGATCTCGGCGACGTAGCCAGTCGGCTCGCCGTGCTCGTCGAGTTCGACGATCGGGGCACCCCAGAGCCCCTGGCCGGGGCCCATGAACCGCTTCACATCGATGAGCTCGAGCGCTTTCGTATTGAGCAGCGAGACATGACCGCCGCCGTGAAGCACGATGGGATGCTCGCTCGAGGCGCGATCGAGCTCTTGGCGGGTCGGGTATCTGCGCTCAGCCAGCTTCTGATCGAGGAAGAGGTTGCCGTAGCCGATGACCCACTCCCCGGGAGGCGTGATCGATGCCCGCTCGCGCAGCCGATCGATCACATCTGAGATGCCCGTGCAGATCGGCACCCGGCAATCCACCCCGCGGTCGGAGCCGACGGCGTAGTGGCTCAGGTGCACGTGGGCGTCGATGAGCGCCGGAAGCGCGACGCCCCGATCGGGGACGGAGATCGCTTCGATCCCGCCCCCGATCAGTTCGTCTGCCAGCCGCTGGTTCCCTAGCTCGACGATCCTGCCATCGCGCACATGAACAGCTTGCACCATCCCGTATGAGGCTTGGGTGCTGATATTCCCTCGAAGGACGAACTCGGAGCGGCTCATGGTCACGACCTCGTCGACTTCACGACCGATTCGGGCTGCCAACCGTCAGGCGCGAAGGTCGTCTGCTTGTCGAATCCATCGAGATTGTTCGAATCTCCCTCTGCCGGGCCGCAGAGCACGAGCGGAACCGGCGAGATTCGCGCATCGGCCTGCGGGGAATTCTTGCCCTCGAGCACGCGAACGGCCATGTCGACGCCGAACTGACCGCTGAGCACCGTCGGCTCGACCGAGCCGCAGCCGGCGCGGCCGGCCTCGATCAGTGCCATGGTCTCGGGGGTGGTGTAGGTGCCGTAGAGGCGCACCTGGTCGGACTTGCCCTGCTCGGCGAGCACCGATGCGGCGGCCTCGAGCATCGGCGCATTGCCGACCAGCGCATCGAGATCGGGGTTCGCTGCAAGCGCATCCTCGACCAGCTTCAACTGCACCTCGCGTCCGGTGTCGCCGTACTTCACATCAGCGACCTCGACACCGCTACCCGCAACGGCATCCTCGAAGCCCGACAGCGAACGCTCCGACCAGCCGACGCCAGCAGGGCCGGGGAACACAGCGACCGTGAGATCTTCGCCGAGCCCGGCGAGATGCTGCCCGATCATGGTCCCCATGTCGCGGTAGTCGACCACAACGCGGCCGTCGACATCGGGGGTCGAGACACCGTTGCCGTAGTCGATCACCTTGACCCCCTGCGCCCGGGCCTGCTCGAGCGCCGGGTTGATCGAGTCGTAGCTCACTGCGCCGACGAGAATGGCGTCGGCACCGGAGCTCACGCAGTCCTCGATCTGCGAGACCTGTTCGGCCAGATTCTCGTAGCCGCCTGCCTCGACAACCGACAGGTTCACATCGAGTCGTTCGGCCTGCGAGACCAGCCCGTAGTTGCTGGCGATCCAGATCGAATCCTTGAGATGCGGCAGTGCGGCGCACAGGGCCCACGCCTTCGTCACCTCATCGCGGGAGAGGCTCGTGTAGTCGAGCTCCTCGGCGGGGCCGACGCAGCCGGCCGGGTCGACATCCGACGCCGTGCAATCGGTGAACAGCGCCGGAATGGTCCAGGCCGCACCGTCCGCCTTCGGGTCGACGTCTTCGGTGACCTGCTCGGACCCGCCCGAGCAGGCGCTCACGGTCAGCAGCACTGCGGCGGTAAGCCCCAGTGCCTTGATGATGTTCTTCATACTGGCTCTCTCTTCTCTGAAAGGTGATGGTGACTTCATTGTCTAATCGGGCCTGACGCTACGCGAGATGACCACCCGGGTAGTTCTCGGCGGCGAAGTTGATCGCGCCCTGCACGCGCCGAGACTTGGTGAAGCGCTTCACGAGCGACGAACGCACGTCGAGCAACGGCGACGGCCAGTGCGTACCGACGCGACCGTAGACCCGCGAGTACTTCTGCATGCGATCGCTGATCGGCCGCATCTTCCCCTCCCAACTGCGCAGCGCGAAATCGAGGTTTCGCGTGCGAGTCGCGGAGATCGCGAGCTGCACGGCATTCGTCATCGCGACGCAGGCGGCCTGCCCGAGGTTCGGCGACATGCCGTGCGCGGCGTCCCCGATCACCACGGTGCGGCCTGAGCGCCATGACTTCACGGTGACGTCGTAGAACGGTGCCCAACGCCCCTCCGTCTCGGGCGAGATGCGCTCGAGCTGCGAGCGGAACTCGGGGAACGATTCGAGCCAGCTGTCCGGCCTGAACGGGGTCTGATTGCGGCCGGCCTCATCGTCTGCCGGGCAGCAGAGGAAGATGTAGGTCTGATCGGGCGCGCAGGGAACGATGCCGATGCGACGGCCGCCGTTCCACTGCTCGATGGTCGAATTCACGGGGTCGTCGACCGTGCGGGCGATCATGTGCCTGCCACCGCCGTCGCGCAGATCACGCAGAGACACGCGCAGCCCGAGCGAATCGCGCACCTTCGAGAACACGCCGTCGGCGCCGATCGCAAGATCAGCCTTGTAGTAGGTGCCGTCCGCACCGATCAACGTGCCGTTGGGCAGCGCCCGAATGATGGGCGAGTCGGTGAGAATCTCCACTCCGAGATCTTGAGCATTCTCGACCAGCGCACGGTGCAGGTGCCTCCGGGCGACGGTGACCAGCCGCTCATTCCGCATCCATTCCTCCTGGAGGGTCTGGCCGCGGTGATCCCGCAGGAACGGCTCTTCGACCCACTCGCCGGTCTCGACGACCTTGTCGTAGGCGCCGATCTCCTCGAGCGCGCGCAACCCGTTCTCCCAGAGGAAGATGCCGGCGCCGATCTCCCGAAGCTCCGAGCCCTTTTCGTGAACTCGTACGCTCCACCCTGCCTTGGCAAACGCGGATGCGGCGGTCAAGCCTGCAAGGCCTGCACCGGCGATTTCAACGTGCTTCACTGAATACACCTCATTCTTCACTGAATTTTGCAGTAAGTCGAAGCATACTGAGGTGCAGAACTCCTGTCAACACACCTCTGCGCTCTCGTCCAGAGAGCTCCCAGAGTGCACATCGAGACCGCGTAATGGTTTTGAAACAGACCTTTTTGAGTCTCTCATTTGAAGTTTCTGCAAAATCAATTCAGAAACCCCCTGCGGCTTCATCTTCGACAGATCTTCCGATAAGGTCTACAACCAGACCATTAGTCACAGTGCACATCGAGGCCTCAACGCCGAGGAGGATCATGAAGCCAAGCAGCGGAAACCTGACACCGGAAGACCTGCGCAGTGCCGTAGCCGCGGGCGAGATCGACACGGTGATCGTCGCCTTCACCGACATGCAGGGGCGCCTTGCCGGCAAGCGAGTCTCGGCGAGACTCTTCGTCGAAGACGTCATGGAACACGGCGCGGAATGCTGCAACTACCTGCTCGCCGTCGACGTCGAGCTCAACACGGTGCCCGGCTACGCCCTCACCAGCTGGGAGCGCGGCTACGGAGACATGGCGATGATCCCGGATCTCGGCACCCTGCGCCGCACGCCCTGGCTGCCCGGCACCGCGCTCGTCATCGCCGACCTCACGACCGCCGCCGATCACACGCCGATCCCCGTGTCGCCCCGGGCGATTTTGCAGCACCAGGTCGACCGCCTCGCCGAGCACGATCTCATCCCCTACGTTGGCACCGAGCTCGAGTTCATCGTCTTCGACGATGACTACCGCAGCGCGTGGCGCAGCGGCTACCGCAACCTCACCCCGGCCAGCGACTACAACACCGACTACGCCCTGCAGGGATCGACGCGACTGGAACCGCTACTGCGCGACATTCGCAACAGCATGGACGGCGCCGGCATGTACTGCGAAGGCGTCAAGGGTGAGTGCAATCTCGGCCAGCAAGAGATTGCGTTCCGCTATGCGCATGCGATTCCGACTTGTGACAATCACTCGATCTATAAGAGCGGGTCGAAGGAGATCGCCGAGGCGCATGGCAAGAGCCTCACCTTCATGGCGAAATTCAACGAGCGCGAGGGCAACAGCTGCCATGTGCACTCGAGCCTGCGCAACAGCGCCGGCGACCCGGTGTTCGCCGACTCCTCCGCCCCTGACGGAATGTCGAAGGTGTTCCGCCACTACCTCGCCGGGCAGCTCGCCGCGATGCGCGAGTTCACGCTGCTCTACGCACCGAACATCAACTCGTACAAGCGCTTCGTCGACGGCAGCTTCGCACCGACGGCCGTGGCCTGGGGGCACGACAACCGCAGTTGCGCACTGCGCGTGGTCGGCCGCGGCCACGGCATGCGCGTCGAGAACCGGGTACCCGGCGGCGACGTGAACCAGTACCTCGCCGTCGCGGGCATGCTGGCGTCGGGCCTGCACGGCATCGAGCACGAGCTCGAGCTCGGCGAACCGCTCAACGGCAACGCCTACGAGAGCGACGTCGAGCGGGTGCCCACCACGCTGCGCGACGCGGCCGATCTCTTCGAGGGATCGGCTCTGGCGCACGAGGTCTTCGGCGACGAGGTCGTCGAGCACTATGTGCACGCAGCCCGTACCGAGGTGCGGGCCTTCGACGCGGTGGTCACCGACTGGGAGCGGGTGCGCGGCTTTGAACGGCTCTGAGAACAGCGGCGCGCCCCTCATCGGCATCACCAGCTACCTCGAGCAGGCGCAGACGGGAGTGTGGGACGTGCGTGCGTCCTTCCTGCCGAAGGTGTACCTCGACGCGGTGACCGACGCCGGCGGCATCGTGATCGTACTGCCGCCCCAACCGGCCGACGACATCGTCGCGCGCCGCATCGCCGCATCACTCGACGGCCTGATCCTCTCGGGCGGGGCCGATATCGATCCGCGCCGCTACGGCGAGACGGCGCACGAGAAGACGGCCACCCCGCGAGAGGATCGCGACGCCTTCGAAGACGCGCTGCTGCGCGCGGCGATCGACGCCGAGCTGCCGTTCCTCGGCATCTGCCGGGGCGCGCAGCTGCTGAACGTCGCCCTCGGCGGCACGCTGATCCAGCATCTGCCCGACGTCGTCGGCGACGAGCGCTACCAGCTCGGCGGCGGCGTCTTCAACCCGATCGAGGTCGAGGTCGACGAGGGCAGCCGGATCGCCGAGGTGCTGGGCGACGAGCGCCGCGCCACGGCCCATCTCTACCATCACCAGGCCATCGGCGAGGTCGCCGACGGCCTCACCGTGACCAGCCGCACAGCCGACGGCGTCATCGAATCGCTCGAGCTCGATCCTGCTCACTACGGCAACGTGCCGTTCGGTGTGGCGGTGCAGTGGCACCCGGAGGAGCATGCGCAGGATCGGCGGCTGTTCGCCGGCCTGGTCGAGGCTGCCAAGGCCGCCAGAGATCGGAAGAAGGAAGAAGCATGAACTACACCGTCGTCAACCCGGCCGACGAGAGCGTCGTCGAAGAGGTCGCGCACCTCGATGCGGGCGCGACCGACGCGGCGATCGCCGTGGCTGCGAAGGCCCAGGGCGAATGGGCGACCTTCGCCCCCGCCGACCGCGCCCGTGCGCTGCGCCGCTTCGCGGCGGCCGTCGACGGCGACGTCGAGCGCCTGGCCGCACTCGAGACCGCGAACTCCGGGCATCCGATCACGCAGTCGCGCTGGGAGGCGGGGCACGTACGCGACGTGCTCGAGTACTACTCGGCCTCACCCGAGCGACTGATCGGGCAGCAGATCCCGGTCGCCGGCGGCATGGACGTGACCTTCCACGAACCGCTCGGCGTCGTCGGCGTGATCACACCGTGGAACTTCCCCATGACCATCGCCTCGTGGGGCTTCGCCCCCGCGCTGGCCGCGGGCAACGCGGTCGTGCTGAAGCCGGCCGAGTGGACGCCGCTCACCAGCATCCGCCTCGGCGAACTCGCACTCGAGGCCGGCCTGCCGGAAGGCCTCTTCCAGGTACTACCCGGCCGCGGTTCGGTGGTCGGCGAGCGCTTCGTGACGAACCCCCTGGTGCGCAAGGTCGTGTTCACCGGCTCGACAGTGGTCGGCAAGCGGATCATGGCTGGCTGCGCCGAACAGGTGAAGCGTGTCACCCTCGAGCTCGGCGGCAAGAGCGCCAACGTTGTCTTCGCCGATGCCGACATCGAAAAGGCCGCGGCCACGGCACCCTACTCGGTCTTCGACAACGCCGGGCAGGACTGCTGCGCGCGCAGCCGCCTGCTCGTGCAACGCAGTGCGTACGACCGCTTCATGGAGAGCTTCGAGCAGGCCGTCAAGAACGTGAGGGTGGGCGATCCGACGCGCGAAGACACCGAGGTCGGCCCGCTCGTCACCCTCGCCCACCGTGAGAGCGTCGCATCGTTTTTCGACGAATCGACACCCGTGGCGTTCCGGGGCAGCTGCCCCGACGGCCCCGGAGCCTGGTTCGCACCGACCGTCGTGACACCCGAGCGCGGCTCGCGGCTCGCCACCGAGGAGATCTTCGGGCCGGTCGTCGCCGTGCTGCCGTTCGACGACGAGGCCGACGCGATCCGGCTCGCGAACGACACCGAGTACGGCCTGAGCGGCTCGATCTGGACCCGCGACCTCGGCCGCGGCATCCGCGTCGCCCGTGCAGTCGAGGGCGGCAACCTCTCGGTGAACTCGCACTCCTCAGTGCGCTACTCGACCCCCTTTGGCGGCTTCAAGCAGTCGGGCCTCGGCCGCGAGCTGGGCCCCGACGCAGCCGAGCACTTCACCGAGACCAAGAACGTCTTTTTTTCTCACGAGTAAGGAATGCAGACAATGACAGACATCACCCCCATCGATCTGACCCAGCGCCTCGCCGGCAAGGTCGCCGTCATCACCGGCGGCGCCAGCGGCATCGGCCTCGCTACCGCGAAGCGCATGCGCGCCGAGGGCGCGAGAATCGTGATCGGCGATATGAACCCCGAAGCCGGCGAAGCCGCGGCAGCCGAGGTCGGCGGCCTGTTCGTGCAGGTGAACGTCACCGACGAAGACCAGGTGAATCACCTCTTCGACACGGCGGCTCGCGAATTCGGCTCGGTCGACATCGCGTTCAACAACGCCGGCATCTCCCCCGACGACGACGACTCCATCGAGACGACCGAGCTGCCGGCCTGGCAGAAGGTGCAAGATGTCAATTTGAAGAGCGTCTACCTGTGCTCGCGCGCGGCACTGCGCCACATGACGAAGCAGGGCAGCGGATCCATCATCAACACGGCCTCGTTCGTCGCGGTAATGGGCTCGGCCACCTCGCAGATCTCGTACACTGCCTCGAAGGGCGGCGTACTCGCCATGACTCGCGAGCTCGGCGTGCAGTTCGCCCGCCAGGGCATCCGCGTCAACGCCCTCTGCCCGGGGCCGGTGAACACGCCCCTGCTGCAGGAGCTCTTCGCGAAGGATCCGGAGCGCGCAGCGCGGCGGCTCGTGCACGTGCCGGTCGGCCGCTTTGCCCGGCCGGAGGAGCTGGCGGCAGCGGTCGCGTTCCTCGCGAGCGACGACGCTTCCTTCATCACCGCGTCGACGTTCCTCGTCGACGGTGGCCTCTCGAGCGCGTACGTCACGCCGCTCTGACCCGCGGGCCGCGTGCGGTCGCTGAGCTTGTCGAAGCGTCCGCGCACTCGCATCAGGATGCGAGTATTCAATCGCAGAGGAGGAAGGACTTCAATGCCGTCTGACGAGAGCGTCGCGTTCCTCACGCGCACCGTGCGATCCGCCAACCCGTACGAGCAGACGGTGCAGCGGCTGCTGCAGACCGTGCACCTCGGGCTGATCGGCCCCGGCGAACGGCTGCCCGCCGAGCGCGACCTCGCCTCCATGCTCGGCGTCAGCCGGGCGACGGTGCGCGAGGCGCTGTCGACGCTCGCCGAGGCGGGCTACGTCTCGACACGG
>NZ_JBHSRW010000017.1:0-22984 GCF_042659205.1 Leucobacter soli | reverse complement strand
GGTCGAGGCCGCCATCGACGAGGCGCTGCACACCGGAGCCATCACGCTGCCGGATCTGCCGGCGGACGAAGGCGGCCGCGACGACACGTCCGGTGACGACGGTCGGGATCTCGGGAACGGGAACTCCGGCGGCACGGGGCGCGACGGCCGTCCGGATTAGCAGTCGCTGCCGGCCGCCCGGGCGAGGTTCCCTGCAGCAGGGCCGACCTGGTCGACCGGGCTGACCGGATCCGCACCGAGGATCACGCCGTCGGCGCCGCTGTCGACACGGCCGACGCCGGCAGCCCGAAGATCCGGTCGAAGGCCCACGCGTACACCAGGGTGAAGACCAGGAAGAAGAGGAGCAGCCCGCCCTCGATCATCGCCGCCTCGAAGAGGCCGACGCCGAGCAGCATCGCGACGAGCGGGATCGTGAACACGAGCACGCCGCCCTCGTAGCCGATCGCGTGCAGCGCACGGGATCGCGCTGTGCGCCCGGTCGCGCCGACGCGGCGCTCGATGGACTCGAAGGCGGTGTTCCAGACGTAGTTCCAGATCGTCGCCGTGGTCGAGAGCAGTATCGCGGTGAGCGCGGAATCTCCGCCCCCGTGGCCGAGCAGCTCGCTCATCACGATCGCGGTGGCGAGTACGCTGAGCCCCTCGTAGCCGACGACATAGGCGACGCGACGCAGCACCGGGCGGGTCTGGAAGAACCGCGAGGGCCGGGCGCCGAGCTCCGCGCCGGCCGTGGCCGACGAGACGGGCGAGGTGGACAGGACGGGCGCGACGGCGCCCTCGGTGTGGCCTGCGAAGGTCACGGGTATCACTCCAGTTGGGCGCCGACATCGCGGACGGGCCCATACCCGTCATTCTCGAATATCGCGAAAAAGTCAGCTCAACAAAGCTAACACAACCGATTCCGCAGTTTCAAGCAGAAATAAGCACCGAATCAGCACTTTCTCGGCATCACTGCTATGCGTCTGCCTGATCCTCGAGGACGCCGCGGACGGTCCTCGCCAACGCCCGCGAGCTCGACGGGTGGAACATCCCGGCCAGGACATCCCGATAGAGGCGCGCGAGTTCGCTCTCCGCGCGAAAGCCCTCGGCGCCGACCAGGCGCATCCCGACATCCACGGCGCGGCGCGCCTCGTCGGTCGTGCGGTTGCGCACGGCGGCGAGCACGAGGAACCAGTCGTCGCGCGGCCGACGCTCGTCGATATCGCGGCCCGCCACGGCGAGCGCATCGAGAGAGGCCCGGTGATCCAGCACGGCGGCGGTCAACCGCGCGGCGGTGTCCGGGTCATCCAGCCGGATCCCGATCGGGTCTTCCGAACCGTCGGGTGCCGGCACCGGGCGGTTCGCGGCGACGCGCGCGAGTTCGAGCGCCCGATCCGCGATCCCGGCGTACACCGCGGCGGTCAGGATCGAGAAGGATGAGAATATCGCGAGCACCAGCGGATCCGACCCGTCGAAGGGTGCGATCCGCGCCGCGACGTCGGCCTCGGCGATCCGCACCCCGTCGAGTCGCGTGGTCCAGCTCTGCGTCGCGCGCATACCGAGCGGGTTCCACTCCCCCGGGTGCGAGATGGATCCCTCGCGCAGCGCGCCACCGTCGCGCCGCACGAAGCCGAAGACGAGATGCGGCTCCGCGGCGCCGGGCCCAGCGGCGCCGGGCCCGGGCGCATCGCAGCGAGCATGCACCCCGAGTCGTGTCCACACCGGCGAGAGGCTCGTGAAGATCTTCGTGCCGTCGACGCGGTAGCCCTCGCCGGCGCCGAGGTGCTCGGCTGTCGATCGAGCATCCATGAGCACCGCGTCGTTGCCGGCCTCGGATATCCCGAAGGCGAAGACTTCGCCCGCGACCGCGTCGCGCAGCACCCAGTCGAGCGGGCCGTTCCCGTCATCACCAGGCGCGCGGTCCCGAAGGAATCGCGCCACCTGCACCCAGACGAGGTGCATGTTCACACCGAGCGCCGTGGCGGGCGCGTAGGCGGCGAGGCGTCGCTGCGCCTCGACCAGCTGTTCGAGGCGCAGCCCGGCGCCGCCGAGTTCGACCGGCGCCGGCGCCGCGAGATAGCCGGTTGCGCGCAACTCTTCGAAGTCATCGGCGAAGAAGACGTTCTCGGCGTCGTAGCCCGGCGCCCGCTCACCGAACCGCCGCAGCATCGCATCGGGCAGCAACTCGTCGACGGTCCTGGCCGTATTCTCGTTCACCTCACCAGCCTATTCCCGTCCCACGATCCGCCTTCTCCTGTCGTTCTGCGGCCCGCGAAGCGGGATCGCAGGACGACGGTCGAGACGCGTGGCTGCCGGATCGCGGACCGCGGCGCCGGCCGGCTACTCCTCGAGCAGGTCCGTGACGAGCGCCGCGATCTCGCTCCGCTCGCTGCGGGTCAGCGTGACGTGCCCGAAGAGCGGGTGGCCCTTCAGCTTCTCGATGACCGCGGCGATGCCGTCGTGCCGGCCGACGCGCAGGTTGTCGCGCTGCGCGACGTCGTGCGTCAGCACCACGCGCGAGTTCTGGCCGATCCGGCTCAGCATCGTCAGCAGCACGTTGCGTTCGAGCGACTGCGCCTCGTCGACGATCACGAACGCGTCGTGCAGCGACCGCCCGCGGATGTGGGTGAGCGGCAGCACCTCGACCAGGCCCCGGGCCTCGACCTCCTCGAGCACGTTCTGCGAGACGATCGAGCCGAGCGTGTCAAACACCGCCTGACCCCAGGGGTTCATCTTCTCCTGCTGGTCGCCGGGCAGGTAGCCGAGCTCCTGGCCGCCGACCGCGTAGAGCGGGCGGAACACCATGACCTTGCGGTGCTGCTGCCGCTCCAGCACGGCTTCGAGCCCCGCGGCGAGCGCGAGCGCCGATTTGCCGGTGCCCGCCCGGCCGCCGAGTGAGACGATCCCGACCTGCGGGTCGAGCAGCAGGTCGATCGCGAGCCGCTGCTCGGCGCTGCGGCCGTGCAGCCCGAAGACCTCGCGATCGCCTCGGACGAGACGCAGCGACCCGGCGTTCCCCCCGTCCTCGCTTCGCTCCACCCGGCCGAGCGCATGCCCGCGCGGGGAGTTCAGGATCAGACCGGTGCCGAGCGGCAGCTCCGAGACCGCGGCGACGCCGTCCAGGCGCTCGTCGTCCCAGAGCCGGCTCATCGCCTCCTCGTCGAGCTCGACCTCGGCCACCCCCGAATAGCTGTCGTCGCGCGCGAGTTCCGCGCGGTACTCCTCGGCGCCGAGGCCGAGCGCCGCGGCCTTCACGCGCATCGGCAGATCCTTCGATACGACCGAGACGTCGAGACCCTCGGCAGCGAGGTTCTGCGCCACCGCGAGGATCCGCGTGTCGTTGTCGCCGAGCCGCATGCCGCTCGGCAGCGCGTCGGCGTCGGTGTGGTTCAGCTCAACGCGCAGCGTGCCGCCCTGTTCGCCGACCGGCACCGGGAAGTCGAGCCGCAGGTGCTTCTCGCGCAGGGAGTCGAGCAGGCGCAGCGCGCGCCGGGCGAAGTAGCCGATCTCGGGATCCTGCCGCTTCTTCTCGAGTTCGGTGATCACCACGACGGGCAGTACGACCGCGTGCTCGGCGAAGCGGAAGATCGCCCCCGGGTCGCTCAGCAGCACCGAGGTGTCGAGCACGTACGTGCGCTCGGTCTGCGGAAGCGCCTCATGGCTGCCGCGCTCCGCGGCTGCCGCCGCATCGGAGACGGCGCTGGCTGTGGTGTCGTTCGGCTGTGTGGCGGCCACGGTGACTCCTTCTGCCCGGGTGTTCCGGATCAGCGGGGTGACCGACGTGATGTGGGGCGCGGACACCCCGATCGGGCGAGGTGCCCGATGACTCACACGTTACGCCCGGACGCTGGGTTCAGGCCGGGGCGACACGCGCGCGATCCGTGAACATCGTGTTACGGGACGGAGAACCGCGACGGTCGGGCGCAGACCGGATCAGGCGCCGAGGTATCCGGGCGGCGTCGTCGGATCAGGCGAAGCGATCGGTGGCGCGCACGAGCGCGTCCACGATGCCCGGCTCGCTCGCGGCATGCCCGGCGTCCGGGATCATGCGGAACTCGGCCTCCGGCCAGGCACGGTGCAGGTCCCAGGCGGTGCGGGGCGGCGTGCATGCGTCGTAGCGCCCCTGCACGATCACTCCGGGGATCCCGGCGAGCCGCTCTGCGGCATCCCGGATCAGCGCCCCCTCCTCCATCCAGCCGCCGTTGGTGAAGTAGTGGTTCTCGATCCTGGCGAAGGCCACCGCTGCCGCCTCGTCGGCTCGGGCGGCGGCGATGGCGGACTCGTCGGGGATCAGCCGGATGGTGGAGTTCTCCCAGACGGTCCAGGCGACCGCGGCCGGGGTGTGCACGGCGGGATCGGCGTCGAAGAGGCGCCGATGGAATGCCGCGACCAGGTCCGAGCGCTCGGCCTCGGGGATCGCCGCGAGGTAGCCCTCCCACAGGTCGGGGAAGAGCTCCGAGGCGCCCTCCTGGTAGAACCAGCGGATCTCGCTCGCCCGCAGCGTGAAGATGCCGCGCAGCACGAGCTCGGTGACCCGCTCGGGGTGCGTCTCGGCATAGGCGAGCGCGAGCGCGGATCCCCAGGATCCGCCGAACACCTGCCAGCGATCGATCTCGAGGTGCTCGCGCAGTCGCTCGATGTCGGCGACCAGATGCCAGGTGGTGTTCGCGCTGAGGTCGGCACCGGCCTCGCCCGCGTGCGGCGTGCTGCGGCCGCAGCCGCGCTGGTCGAAGAGCACGATCCGGTACCGCTGCGGGTCGAAGTAGCGGCGATGGTCGGGGGTGCACCCGCCGCCGGGGCCGCCGTGCAGGAACACGACCGGCTTGCCGGCCGGGTTGCCGCAGGCCTCCCAGTAGACCTCGTGTCCGTCTCCGACGGCGAGCAGTCCGGTCGTGTAGGGCTCGACGGGCGGGTAGAGGGTGCGCAGGTCGCTCGCAGGGGGATTCGTCATAGCTGTACTCTATTCGCCGCTCCTGCACCCGCGAACCCGAGCCGACGAGCCCGAGCCTGAGGGGCTCGCACGCCTATTCGAGCCCCAGCAACGACAACGGACGGTTGAAGAGCACATCGCGGACGAGCGCGCCGTCCAGCCGTTCGTCGCCGCTCTCCTCGGCGACGCTCAAGAAAGAGGACGCGTGCGCCCGGGGGTCGAACACCGGGAAGTCGGAGCCGAACAGCAGCCGGTCCTGGAGGTCGTAGTCGAGAACGGCCTCGAGTATCTTCGCCAGTTGCGCGGGGCGCTGGCATCGGGCCGAGACATCGGTGTACAGGTTCCGGTGCTTCCGCATCATCGAGACGACCTCGACGAACCACGGCTGGCCCACGTGCGCGACGATGATCTTCAGCTCGGGGAAGTCGCGGGCGACGCGGTCGAGCAGGATCGGCTGCGCCACCTCGAGCACGCCCCGACGGTGGGTGACCGCGCCCTGATGGAACAAGATGACCGCTCCGTGCTCCGCGGCGACCTCGTACACGCGGTACGCCTCCTCGGAATGGGGGTGGAAGTCCTGGTAGGGCGGGGCGAGCTTCACCCCGCGCAGGCCGATCTCGCCGAGCGCGTAGCGCAGCTCCGCGGGCGCGTCGGCTCGGTTCGGGTCGACCGAGGAGAAGCCGACGAGGCGCCCGGGATCGGATGCGACGTAGTCGCCGACGAACTCGTTCGGGATGTCCATGCCCAGGTGGTCGCTCGTGAGCCCGATCACCACCGCCTGCTCGACGCCGCTCTCCGCCATCATCCTGCGGTGATGCTCCGGGGAGCCCGACTCGCTCGGAACGTGAGCGTAGTGCTCATCGAGCTGCTTCCCGAACTCGGGCCCCAGCTGACCGGGCAGCCAGATATGACTGTGCCAGTCCGTGATGCCGCGGCCGTCGAGTTCCGTCTCAGCCCGGTCCGTCGACGGAGCGGGCGACCGGCTCATGCCTCCTCCGTCCGGAAGTGAGGCATGACCTCGGCGCCGAAGAGCCGCAGCGACTCCTGGATCTGGGCGGACGTCAAGGCGGGGAGCCAGGTGAGGAGCAGGATCCGCTCCAGGCCCACGGTGTCCTCGTACTGCTTGAGGTGCGCGGTCACGGTCTCGGGGCTTCCCACGAGCAGGTGGCCCCGTTCGTCGAGGAAATCGAACCACGAGACGTCGTCGACGTCGGATCCGAGCACCTCGCCCGGATCGGCGTAGATCGATCGGCCGCGGAGACCGCCGAGGTAGTCCCGGTACAGCCGTTCGACGGAGGGCTCGGCCAGCGCCCGCGCCTCGGCGTCGGTCGGCGCGACGACGCACACGCGGAGCAGCCCCAGGTCCTCGCCGAGCCGCCGCTCGACGCCGTGCGCGGACGACTCGTCGCGGTAGAGCTCGAACATGCGGGGCAACGACTTGTCGGAGAGCAGCCAGGTGATCGCCCCCATCGATTCCCGCGCGGCGAACCGGATCGAATCGTCGCTGTCGCCGACGTTCCAGAGCGGCGGCATCGGCGACTGCACCGGCTTCGGCACGATGCTCATGCCGATGTACTCGCCCGCCTCGGATCTCCATTCCGGGTTGCGCGGATACCACGCCGCGTAGCTGTCGGCGATGCCCCGGCGGGGGAAGGTGTAGTACTGCCCGTCCCACTGCAGGCTCTCCTCGGTCCACGATGCGCGGACGATGTCGAGCGTCTCCTTGAACATCTGCCGGCTCGCCTGGCCGAATCGCCGTTCGACGCGAGTGCTGTTGAGGTTGCTCAGCTCGCGATCGGTGATCCCGCGCGCGATGCCCACCTCGACCCGTCCGTTGGACAGATGATCGAGGATCGCGAGGTCCTCGGCCAGGCGGAGCGGGTGCCAGGCGGGGAGGACGACCGCCGCGATCCCGAGGCGGATCCGCTCCGTGTGCTGGGCGAGGTAGAGGAGGTTCATGATCGGATTCGGCTGGATGTCGTACCCTTCCCCGCCGAAATGGTGCTCTCCGGTCCAGATCGTGTCGAAGCCGAGCTCCTCGACCTGCTGCGTGACCGCGAGCAGCTCGTCCACCACGGTGCGATAAGGGCGACGCGCCTCATCGAAGAGGTTCACGAAAAGATCGAATTTCACAGGTTCTCCTTCTTGCTTGCTTGTCTGTCGGCCGCGCCGCGACCGTTCTGCCTGCGCCGCCGCCCGGCGCGGCTCCGCCTACACTTCGATGACCCGGCCGTTCGCCGAGCCCTCGACGGCCGCCACGAACGCCGCAGCCAGCACCGACGCGGCGACCGGGTCGAATCCTCGGAATCCGTGCGCGAGCGCATCGCTCCCCTCCACGACCGTCGGGCTCACCGCGTTCACGCGGATGCCGCGCGGCATCTCGGTCGCCGCGGTGCGCACGAAGGACTCGATCGCGCCGTTGGCGAGCGCCGCCACGCTTCCCCCCGGGACCACTCGTCGCGCGGTGATTCCCGTGGTGAAGGTGAACGAGCCGCCGTCCGCCACCCAGGGGTGCCCGTGCAGCAGCAGATCGACCTTGCCGAGCATCTTCGTGCGCACGCCGGCGAGGACGAGCTCGGAGGTCAGCTGCCGGAGCGGCAGGAACGGAGCGCCGCCGGCGCAGTCGACCACCGCATCCACCCTTCCGATGCGCGTCAGGGCGGCGGAGATGGAGTCGGCGTCCAGAAGATCCAGGCGGGGATCGCTGGATCTCGAGAGGCCGATCACCTCATGGCGCTCGCCCAGCGCGCCGGCGACGATCGCGCCGACCTGGCCGGTCGCTCCCACGACGAGGATCCTCACGATTCGTCGCCTCCTATCGGCCGGGTGCTCACGATGCATCCGGCCCGGCGACGGACCGGGTGGAGAAGACGAGCCGCAGCGGCGGGACGAACCAGTCGGACGAGAGGATCCGGTGCGCCAGTCGCGTCTCGCCGGCCGCCCGACGGTAGCTGCTCGTGAGCGCACCGCGATCGGCCAGCGAGTGGATCGCCACGACGCGGCCATCGGCGCCCTCGGCGACGATCCGCGTCCGCAGCCACGCGGGCTCCCGCTGCAGCAGCGGGACGTGCTCGTCCACGAACCACTGCAGGAGTTCACGGCGATGGGGCTGCGCCACCTCGAACACCACGACCAGGAAGGCCGAGGCAACGGCCGCCTCCTCCCCGATGAGGCGGCTCGGGGTCGGCACCTCATCGCCCGGCGAGGCGAGCAGTCTCGCCTCCGCTCCTCCGCTCGCCTCCACCGGCTCGAGTGCCGTCACCGGTACGTCGACCGGTTCGTAGAAGGTCACTCGGAGGGGCTCCGCGGCCGTCATGGCGAGCGTCAGCTGCTGCAGCATGCGGGGTACCGTCCTTCCTCGTCCGCACCGGCCATCACGCCTGGAGCAGGATCGCGTCGGAAGGCAGCCAGCTCAGCCGCACCCTCTGGCCCACCTGAACCCGGCTGCCCCGGCTCGTGTTCTCGAGGAACGTCGCCAAGGCGCCCGCCCCGGTCCGCGCGGTGTGCTGCCAGTGGTCGCCGAGATAGGCCGAGTCCTCGACCCGAGCCTCGATTCCCTCGGGGGGCGCTTGCGCGCCGAGCTCTGCGCTGCCGAAGGAGAGCTGCCCGGGACGGATCCGGATCACGACCGCATCCCCGCGTTCGAAGCTCCGACCGGAGTCGCAGGCGACGAGTTCTCCGGAGTCCAGCTTCACCCGATAGCCGCCATCGACGGACGCATCGACGACGCCGCGGAGCAGCGTGGACTCTCCGACGAAGTTCGCGACGAAGGTGTTCACCGGGGAGTCGTAGAGCTCGGTCGGAGTCCCCACCTGCACGATCTCGCCGTCGTGCATCAGCACGATGCGATCGCTCATCGATAGCGCCTCGTCCTGGTCGTGAGTGACGTAGATGATCGTGGTCTTCAGATTCCGGTGGATGCGCCGGATCTCGCTCTGCATGCTCTTCCTCAGCCCCCGGTCGAGGGCGCTCAGCGGCTCGTCCATCAGCAGCAGACCGGGCCGGAACACGATCGCCCGTGCGAGTGCGACGCGCTGCTGCTGCCCGCCGGAGAGCTCTGTCGGGTACCGGGAGGCGTAGTCGGCGAGCTCGACCAGGGCGAGCGCATCGCGCACCCGGTCCCGTATCTCGGCCTTCGGCACCTTACGGAGTTTCAGGGGGTAGGCGACGTTCTGCTCCACGGTCATGTGCGGGAAGAGCGAATAGTGCTGGAACATCATGCCGATGCCGCGCTTGTTCGGCGGGACGCGAGTGATGTCCCGCCCGTCGAGGATGAGATTCCCCGAGGTCGGCTCCTCGAAGCCGGCCACCATGAGCAGCGTCGTGGTCTTTCCCGAGCCGCTGGAGCCCAGCAGCGTGACGAACTCGCCCGGCTGCACGTGGAGATCGAACTCCCGCACCGCGACCGCGGAATGATAGGACTTGGCCAGCCGGCGTATCTCGAGCGAACCCTTCATCGTTCAGCTGCCTTCGACGACTTTCGAGATTGCGATTTCACGAGTTGAGTTCTCCGGTTCTGTCGCACGCGCGGCGTGCGACTGCTGTGTGTTCTTGAGTCTGTTCGCGACGATGCGTATGACCAGGTACAGGATCCCGAGCGCGGCCATCGAGCCCAGCATGACGGCCGCCGCGACCGGCACGAGCGGGTTCAGCTGATAGCTGATGCTCGAGAACATCCGGGCCGGGAGGGTGCGCGTCGAGCCGTCGGTCACGAACATCGAGATCACCGTCTCGTCGAGTGAGAGCACGAAGGCGAGCACCCCGCTCGCGGCGAGCGCCGGCCAGATCTGAGGCAGCACGACGTCCGCGAAGGCGCGGACGCCGCTCGCCCCGGCGTTCCGCGCGGCGCGCTCGAGCTGCCAGTTGACCTGCGAGAACGCGGCTCGGATGTAGAGCAGCACATAGGGCATCGTCATCACTCCGTGGGCGAGCACGAGCACCAGCTCGGGAGATGTCCCCTGGGGCAGGTACACGAGCTTCACGAAGTAGAGCCCGGCGGCGAAGACGACGATCGGCACGACGAGCGGGAGCGCGAGCGCCGTGTCGACGTATCGCTCCGTCTTCCTGCCTGCGCGCAGCAGGAAGTAGGCCGCGGTGGCGCCCAGCACGATCGAGAGCAGCGCCGACATCGACCCGACCCGGAAGCTCATGAAGAGCGAACCGGTCCAGGAGGGATCCGCGAAGAACTGCTCGTACCACTTCGTCGTGTATCCGGGAGGCGGAAACTGCAGGAAGGGCGACGAGTTGAACGAGAGCGGGATCACCACAGCGGCCGGGAGCAGCAGGTACAGGCAGACGAGGGCGGAGAAGATCCACAGCAGCACTCTGGTCATGTTCTCGGCCCCCTGATCACGATCCTGCTGATCACCTGGATGACGATGTACCCGCCGAGCGCGCAGGCGAGCAGCACCAGTGAGGCGGCGGCACCGGTGGCGAAGTCGGCGGTCGAGAGGAACTGATTGGCGATGAACTCGCCGATCATGGTGTTCTGCGGTCCGCCGAGGATCGCAGGAAGGATGTAGTAGCCCAGGATGACGACGAAGACGACCGTGTAGCCGGCGAAGACGCCGTGCAGGGTCTGCGGGAAGTAGACGCCCCAGAACGCGCGCGGGCCGGAGGCCCCCAGGTTCCGCGAAGCACGCAGGAGACGGAGGTCGACCCGCTTCATCGAGTTGTAGAGGGGGAACACCATCAACGGCACGCCGTACTGGATCAGGCCGATGAGCACCGCGGGGGTGTTGCGGAGCATCTCGAAGTCCGTGCCCAGCAGCGTGTTCACGACGCCTCGCCGATCGAGGATCGCCATCCATGCGTAGCCGCGGACCACGATGCTGAGGAACAGCGAGATCCCGACGAGGCCGAGGAGCAGCGATGACGCCCGCTTCCCGCTCGACGCCGCCAGGTAGGCCACCGGGTACGCGACGACCAAGGAGATGAGCGCGACCGCCGCCGCGATCCCCAGCGTGCGGAGGGTGATCGCGACGAAAGTCGGCGAGAAGAGCTTGCCGAAGGCGTTCGCCTCGGGCTGGAACGCGGAACCGATCACGAGCACGACCGGGATCGCGAACACCACGACGAGCAGGAGCAGGCTGGGGATGAGGAACCCCAGCCGCTTGCCCTTCAGCGAAGAGGTCACTGACCCGCCCACTCGTACCACCGTGTCGAAACCTCGGCGAGGTTCTCGCCCCACCATTTCTCGTCGGCGCCGCCGACCGACTTCTCGATCGCCTCGGGCTCGGTGCTCAGCCATTTGCGCACATCGGCGGGGATCGAGGCGGAGGCCGACTTCAAGGTCGGCGCCATGCCGCCGCCCAGGCTCAACGCCGCCTGGTTCTCTGGCTTCAGCGCCAGCTTGATCCATTCGTAGGTGCCCTCTTCGTCGCGGGCGTTCTCGGGAACGACGTGCATGCCGTACGAGCGGAGGTTGCCCTCCCACTCGATCGCGACCGCCTCGCCGCCGAGCGCGAGGTTGCCGATCCGGTTGTTCCAGGTCACGACGAAGTCCGCGGCGCCGCTCACGAGGTACTGCTGCGACTCGGCCGCGGAGTTCCAGAACACCAGATCGTCCCGGATGCTGTCGTACTTCGCAAACGCACGCTCGAGGTCGAGCGGGTAGAGGTCCTCGTACGCGACGCCATCGGCGAGGAGCGCGATCTCGAGCATGCCCTGCGGCCAGTTGTAGACGGACCGCTTGCCCGGGATCGCCTTCGTATCGAAGAACTGTTCCCAGTTCATCGGGCGCGGGCCGTCGCGGTCGGTGCGATAGCTGCTGACCCACGAGGTCCAGTACGAGACCAGCGCGCGCTCGGTGAAGGCCTGGCCGCGATCGTTGGGCATCTCGATGAAGTCGTCCTTGTCGACCTCGAGCCGATCGTAGTCGAGCGGCTGGAAGAAGTCCGGATTGCCGAGCGCGTAGTACGCCTCGCAGTCGAACCAGTCCCACTCCAGCTTGCCGCTCTCGGCCTGAGTCGCGAACCGGCCGTAGTCGATGGTGTCGGTGGTGATGGTGCGGCCGGTTGCCTCTATGAAGGGAGTTCCCCAGGCCTCGAGGAACGCCTCCTCGGAGGTGCCGCCCCAGGTGACCATGGTGAAGGGGTTCCCGCTCCCACCGCCGCCTCCTGTCTGCGGCGAGGGGGAGCACCCGGCGAGAAGACCGAGCGCGCCGATGCCGAGCGATCCGCCGAGCAGCCCGCGTCGCGTGGTGCTCATCTGAGAGAGAGTGTTCATGAAGTCCTCCTTTGGACGTTCGTTGTGTGGTTCGTCGAGATTCGGTGGGGTCTACTCGCTGAGATCCATCCAGACGCTCTTGAGCCGCGAGTACTCGTAGAGGCTCTCGACCCCGCCCTCCTTGCCGTGCCCGCTGGCCTTGAACCCGCCGAAGGGCGTGATCGGGCTGAGGACCCGGTAGGTGTTCACCCACACCACTCCGGAATCGATCCGCCGGGCCACGCGATGCGCGCGGTTCACGTTCTGGGTCCACACGCCCGCCGCGAGTCCGAACTCGGTGCCGTTCGCATGCTCGATCACCTCGTCCTCGGTGTCGAAGGGGATCACGGCGAGCACCGGCCCGAAGATCTCCTCCTTGGTGATCGTCATCTCGGGCGTGACGCCGTCGAAGATCGTCGGCTCGAGGTACAGCCCGTCGTCGAACCCCGCCCCCGCGACCCGTCGCCCACCGGTCGCGAGCCGCGCACCCTCGCCGACCGTCTTGTCGACGTAGGAGAGCACGCGGTCGAAATGCTCGGAATAGGCCAGCGGACCCATCTCGGTCCCGTCGCTCCGCGGATCTCCGACACGGATGCGCTTCGCGCGCTCGACCAGCGCGGCGACGAAGTCATCGTAGATGTCGCGATGCACATAGGCGCGGGATCCCGCGGTGCACGCCTGGCCGGAGACGGCGAAGATGGCGTTCGCCACCCCGTTCAGCGCCTTCTCGAAATCAGCATCGGCGAACACGATGTTCGGCGACTTCCCGCCGAGCTCCAGCAGGCAGGGCACATGCCGGTCCGCCGCGACCTTCGCGATCCTCGTGCCGGTGCCCGTGCCGCCGGTGAACGTGATCAGGTCGACGCCGGGGTGGCTGACGAGCGCCTCTCCGATCGTGCTGCCGCGCCCGGTCACGATGTTGATGACGCCCCTGGGGAGGCCCGCGTTCTCGAGCACCTCGACGAAATCGAGGACCACTCCCGAGGTGATCTCCGAAGGCTTCAGTACGACGGTGTTGCCCATGACCAGGGCGGCCGCGAGCTTGTGGCTCGCGAGCTGCAGGGGCGCATTCCAGGGCACGATCGACAGCACCACACCATGCGGCTCACGCCGGAGGTAGTTCAGCGCGTCGTCCCCCGTGGGAATGACCGAACCCGGGATCTTGTCGGCCCAGCCGGCGAAGTAGCGCCAGATGCTTGGGAGCACGCGATAGGTCGCGAGCGTGTCGCGCAGCAGCTTGCCGTTGTCGCGGGTCTCGGCCTCGGCCAGGCGCTCGACGTGCTTCTCCGCCTCGTCGGCGATCTTGAACAGGTGCGCGCCCCGCTCGGCGGGGGTCAGCCTCCGCCACGAGTCGAGCGCCTCTCGTGCGGCGCGAACAGCGCGGTCCGCGTCGGCGGCGTTCCCGTCGGGGATGCGGTACTCGAGCGCGCCGGTCGCCGGGTTGAAGCTGTCGATCGTCTCGGTCGAGTCTGATGAGACCCGCTCTCCGCCGATGTACAGGGTGTACGTGCTGATGGAACTCGTCATTGCCGTCCTTAACCTCGTCGTCACTCAGGAACCGCGCACTGGGGGGCGCCCGTCGAATGCCAAGGTAGTTTCGCTCCAGGGCAAAAGCATTAGCCAGATTGAAAGAACTCGGCCTGCCGGATACTCCAACTGGCCTTCGTCTCGGCGACCGCCGCCGGGCGCGGATCCACGGGTCGGGAGCCTCGACGACCCGACGCCGCGACGACCCGCGGGCAGGAGGAGACATGCCCGGGAATCCTCGTACTCGCGGACGCGGACGGCTGTCCGCCGGCCTATCGTGTCCGGTCGGTGATGTCCTCGCACTTGACGACGCCCGCCCGATAGAGCCGGAGCGCCGCAGTGTATTCGAGGAGCGAATCCCCTGAGCGGGGGTCGAGACCGACGAGCTGGGTGATCTGATTGAGCCGGTACGTCACCGTGTGCCGATGGACGTGCAATTCCTCTGCGGTCGGCCCCGTTCGACAGCCGCTCCTGATGAAGGTCTCCAGAGTATGAAGCAGTTCGGGCTTCTCTCTCCCGTTCGCGTCGAACAACGGTCCCAGTGCGCGCGCGACGAGAGCGCGCAGCATCGGATCGTGATTGCTTCGCAGTATGGTCAGCGTGTCCATGCTCTCGGCTGCGAAGAACCCGACACTGTTGAGCTGCTGCTGCGCCAGCATGTTCACCTCTTGGTAGGCCCGGACGAACCCGTCGGCACCGCTGTGGCGCATGCTCGCGATGACCTTCGGGTTCCGGAGCGGCGAGAGGGAACGGTAGATCTCCTCCCCGAGCCGCTCGGACGGATCCGGGACGAAGAAGTACACGGCCCCCTCGTGGAAGGCTACCGTGTCCGTGAAGCCGATGAGCTCGTTCTCGAGTACCCGGATGAGCTGTGCCAGATGCGAGCCATCGGTCTCGCACTCGACTCGGAAGAGCACTCCTTCCACGGCTTCGTCGATGTTGGCGGCCCTGAGCCGCTCCTGCACGAGGACGGAGCTCATCTCGCCCATATGGACGGCCTCGAGCAGACGCGTGAAGGACTGCTGCCGCCACCGGTTGTCGGTGAGGTCGCGCGAGAGGGTAAGCGCGACCCCGGCGTGGAGTTGCTCGAGCATGAGTTCCTCGTGCTCGTTCAGGGCGCGCGAACTGACGATCGCGATGAAGGCATGGGTGCTGCCGTCGAGCTGGACCGGGATGACATTGCAAAGCGACTGGTCGAACGGCAGCTGGAAGGACTGCCCCGCGCCCCGGGCGTTCCGACGGTAGCTGCGGATAGTGTGCTTCATCAGGGCGAGGATCTCCGGATCCTGCCCCGTTTCCGCGAGGACGATCCCCTCGCGATCGATGATCATCGTCTGGGAGAAGTCGAGGATGTCGAGCACTGTGTCGAGGATCTTCTGGATGGAGGCGCCGCGGATCACCAGGGCGACCAGTTGCCGGTACAGCTTGATCGAGGTCTGCTGCGTCGCGAAATGCCCGTCGAGGATCCGACGATTGATGAACGCGGCCATGTCGGCGAGCGGCACGACCGGTGACGGCCGGAGCAGGGTGAGTCCGTGCTGCCGGCAGACCTCGATGACCCGTTCGGGCACCAGCTCGCCCGAGTAAGCACTGTAGATCAGAGCCAGCGCCTTGCTGGCGACCAGCTTCTCGACGAAGGCCTGCTGCTGCGCCTCGGTGGTGAGCGAGATCCCAGTGGTGAGCACGATCTCGAGCCGGTGGAGCCACGGCGACGGGTCGACGTGTTCGGTCACCTGGACCCCTCTGCACACGACCGCCGGTTCGAGCTCGCTGTTCCGTGCGAGGACCTCTATGCCGAACTCAGGTTTCCTGATGATCTCATCAACGATCCTGGGCATACGAAGCATGCTAGCTTCTGCACGATCGAGCTGCTCATCCGATGGCATGGTGGGGGTTCGCCGCCGATGCTCTATCCGCGTTCGGAGACGTTCGGCGGCGGCGCTCCGTCGCGGGAGTGGACGATACGCCCGCCGACCACCACGTGATCGACCCGTATCTCCAGGAGCTCGTCCGCAGATGCTTCGTAGGGATCCCTGTCGAGCACTACGAAGTCGGCCTCCTTCCCTGCCTCGATACTGCCGTAGCTATCACCCAGGCCAAGCGAGTCCGCGGCGTACTGCGTGTACATGCGCAGCGCCTGGTCGAGCGTCAGCGCCTGGTCGGGCTCGATCACCGCATCGTTGAACGAGCGCCGCGCCAGGCAGTTCCAGACGCCGAAGAGCGGATTCGATTGAGCCTCCTCCGCACCCGTGAAGACGTCCGAGCTGCCCGCCAGGCGCCAGCCGCGCTCGGAGAGATCCCGGAAGCGGAAGCGTCCGGTGGATGCGGCCTCCCCCAGGTAGAGCGGAAAGAAGTCGCCGAAGTTGTACAGGAAGGTCGGCTGCGGGATCGGCACGACATCGGCCTCGCGCCATGCCGCGTCCGCGGTACCGTCCATCATCAGGTTCCCCGCGTGCTCCATCCGCACGGGAAGGCCGGCGGCGCTCTCGGCCGCCGCGGCGGCCTCGACGATCTCCCGCTGCGCTCGTTCGCCGTTCGCGTGGACGGCTAGTTGCAGCCCGGCTCGAGCGCTGCGGCTCACCATTTCCACCAGCTCCTCGCGGCCGATGTTGACGGTGCCGGTCGAGCCGGCCTCCAGTGCGTATTCGTCGACGTAGGGGATGTCGACCGCCGCGTTGCGCGACGAGTAGCCGCCGTCGGCGAACACCTTGATGCCTCGGACGTGGAACCGCTCGCCGTCGCCGAAGATCTCGCGAGATCTCAGCGCATCCTCGAACTCGAGCGTCCCCGGAGCGCAGACGTATTCGACGACACGCTGCGGGATCTCGCCCGACTCGGCTGCGGCGGCTATGGCGCGCACTCCCGCCGGGGTGCCCGAGATATCGCCGATCACGGTGACGCCGTACTGGGTGAAGAGCTCGCGGGCGCCTTCGACGAGGGTCCGCGAGAGGGATCCCTCGCTCCGGTCGATGATCGGAAGGAAGCTGTCGATCTCGCTGACGAGGCCGGTCGGACGGCCCGTGGAGTCGCGTTCGACCACGACTCCGCCCATCGCCCCCTGCTCGCCGGTGGAGAACCGCTCGAGCGCCGATAGACGGATCGCCGCCGAGTTCAGCAGGGAGGTGTGACCGCCGGCGTGGATCACCAACGGGATGTCCCCCGTGGCGCCGTCGAGCTCCGCGAGCGTGGGGTAGCGCTTATCGGCGAGCTTCTGGTCGAAGAACAGATTCGCCTGGGCCCGCATCCACACGTTCTCCGGCTCCGACCAGCCGGCGCTCGCGTCGCTCAGCACCTCCAGCACATCCGCGACGGTGCGGCACCTCGGTACTCGGACGTCGACCATCGTCACCAGGGCGCGGGCCGTCACTTCGAGATGGACGTGCGCATCGACGAAGCCGGGGAGGATCACCCGATCCCCGAAGTCGAGGATCTCGCCGTCCCCGGCCGCACTCGACTCCTCGAGCACATCGCGGACCCTGCTCCCGGAGGTCCGGATGCCGGTTCCTCTGCGGTCGTCGCGGTCGAGGGTGACGACCCGTCCCAGGAAGACACGTTGCGACATGCTCACGTCCTTTCTCGTCTCCTACTTCGCTGCCGACCGCATCGGAGCGATGACCTCGTCGGCGAAGAGCCGCATCGACCGTGCCACCGCTGCATGCTCCGGTCCGAAGTCGAAGGTCGTCATGATCTGGTCGACGCCGATAGCCTCGTACGCTCGAAGCTTCTCGATGACCTCCTCGGGGGTGCCGAAGAGCAGGTTCTCCCTGACCTCTGCCCGCGAGGGCTCCTCGTCCAGCGGGTCCGGCCTGACGACGCCCGACTCGTCCGCGTTCTGGATGAAGTGGTGCAGGCGCTGGTTGATCCGGTGGTTGATGAGGGCCTCGTCGATGCGCTGCTCGATCTCCTCCTCCGAGTGGGAGACGAAGGTCGCGCGCAGCACCGTGAGCTCCTGCTTCTTGCCGAGCCGGTTCGCGCGCACCCCCTCGTGGAAGGCCTCGGCGATCGGCTCGAGCGCCGACATCGGCCGGATGAAGGGCCAGGTCGCCACGCTGTATCCCGCCTCGGCCGCCTTGAGCACCGAGGGCCTGGTCATCGCCGCGTACCAGACGCGGAGCTTGTCGCGGCCGGGCATGCGCGGCCAGGGAGCTGCGTTCGGGAAGTCGTAGACCTCGGTCGACATCGAGGCGGCTCCGCTCTCGGAGGCCCAGAGCTCCTCGAGGAACTCGAGCGTGTCCGTGAACCGCTGAGGCGCATCCGCGAACGGCACGCCGAGCCGCACGAACTCGTACTCATAGGCGCCGCGTCCGACGCCGAACTCGAAGCGGTCTCCGAGCAGCGACGCGGTGAGCGCGACCTCCGCCGCGGTGATGAGCGGATGGCGGAGCGGGAGCAGCGTCGCCATCGTCCCGACTCGCAAGGAGAGCCCCTGCCCGAGGTATTGCGCGAGCATCAGCGCGTTCGGCGCCTGCATGAAGTGGATCAGATGGTGCTCGGGCATCCAGATCATGTCGAAGCCCAGCTCGTCAGCGAGTTCTGCCTCGCGTCGCTTCTCGACGAAGAGCGACTCCGCGTACGCGCTCGGCTCGTGGATCCGTTGATGGGAAAGAAACAAACCGAACTGCATGACGCTACTTCCTCTGAGACCGAATTCCTGGCTGCGCAGCCGACTCCGGCCGCCTACCGGACGAGCCTAGAAATCTGACCGCCCCGAATCACTAGCCATTCGACGCACGTTCGACCCGACAAAATCGACAGTTGGACATCCGGACGATGTTCGCTGGTGCGAGAGGCGTACTGGTCCGGTGCCGTAAAGGGCCGCCGGGTCCTCTGAGGACCGCCGTTGTCCCGAAATCGAGAAGTCGCGCGGCGTCTCTGTACAGTGCACAAAGGTTTCCGGCAGACCGTGCGCCGCTCTTGACGGGTTTTCGGCGGCGTTCATATCCTGGCCCGCATGCATCAGTTCAAAGAGCACATCGCACGAGCGTGGACACTGGCCTGGGACGAGGGCGAGGTCGACGCGCTCGATCGGATCTACCACGAGGAGTATCGACGGGAGAGCGCGGCATCCGGACGGACCATGTCGCTCGCCGAGCTGAAGCAGGACATCCGCGATATCCGCGACGCGTTCCCGGATCTGTCGAACACCCTCGACGACCTGGTGATCGACGGCGGGCGGGGAGCGCTGTTCTGGAATTCGGTCGGCACCTTCAGGAGGAACTTTGGGGGCGTGCCAGCGACGGGGTGCCGGGTGTCCACCCGGGGCTCGAACCAGCTGGTCTTGCGCGACGGGCTGATCGTTCGCGAGAAGGTCACCTGGGACCGGGCCGCGCTCCTCGCGGACGTCGGGGTGCCGTCCCTGCGCGCCGCCTTCGAGGACGACCCCGCAGGTACCGTGGCCGACGACCTCTCCGGCGCGATCGACATCGAGTCGATCAAGGGCTTCAACCGCCAGTTCGTGACGGGGGTGACCGTCGTCACGACGGTCGACAAGCACGGCGCCCCCCGGGGGCTCGCGGTCAACTCGTACGCCTCCGTCTCGCTCGATCCCCCGCTGGTCATCGTCTGCGTGCAGAAGACCTCATCGACGTACGGCGCGCTCTTCGCATCCTCTCATCTGGGCATCAACATCATGAGCGATGCCCAGCTCGGCACGGTGCGGAGGTTCGCAGCCAAGGACGGCGACAAGTTCCTCGGCCTCGCGTGGAGCAGCGGTCCGTTCGGCAGCCCGCTCATCGACGGCTCCTCGGCCTCGATCGAGGCGCGGATCAAGGAGCGGTACCAGGCGAGGACGCACACGGTGTTCGTCGCGCGGGTGGAGCATGCGGACGTCACGGATGCGGCTCCGTTGGTGTACAAGGCGGGACGGTTCTACGGCGGTGCGGGACTCGAGGAGCTGACATAGCCGCGCCGATCGGGCCGGATCCGCTTATGACACGGCCTGCGCCCGCTTGCGCAGCTCCTTCTCGTGGATCGGCCAGGTGCCGTCGGCGATGCGGGCCTCGACGTGCGCGTGCGCCTCGGCCTGGCGCTCCGCCTCGATGCCGGTCGCGATCTCGGCGCGCAGCAGCTCGGGCGTCAGATCGAAGGCGTCGACCAGGTCGAGAGCCTGCTCGCGGATGCGGCCCAGGAGTCGGTCGATGTACGCGGTGACCGCCTCGACGCGCGAGCCCGAGAGCCGACCGTTCACGAGGTACCAGGCCGCGTGCTTCTCGATGAGGCTCAGGCCGAAGAGGTCTCGCAGCCAGGTCATGACGGTCAGCGTGTCGCCCGAGAAGTCGGCGAGCGCCTCGGTGAACGCCTCCCACTGCAGCAGTTCGCCGTGGGCCCGCGCCGCGTCGATGAGCTTGGCCTGCTGCGCGTTGAACGCCGCCGCGGAGGCCGCCGCGCGCCTCTCCTTCGGCAGGTCCTTCGTCGATTCGCGCAGCGCCATCGCGATCGCCGCGACCATCGTCTGAACGCGGTCGGCGAGCAGCTCGCGCTGCGCCGACTCGTCCCGCACGCCCTCGACGGATCGGGCCACCTGCCCGAGGTCCGCGATGCTCTGACCGATCTGGCGGAGGCCGAAGCGCACCGCTCCCTCGCCGATCTGCCCGGCGACGGCCTTCGCTATCGCCGCGACGTCGCCGTCCTTGAACTGCGCCGCGTAGTCGGTGAGCAGACGCTTGCCGACGAGCTGCAGCAGCACGTTGTTGTCACCCTCGAAGGTGACGTAGATGTCGAGGTCGGCCCGCCACCCGGTGAGGCGGTTCTTCGCGATGAAGCCGGCGCCGCCGGTCGCCTCGCGCGCCTCCTGCAGCACGTCGAGCGCGGCCCAGGTCGAGAGCGGCTTGAGCGCGGCGGCGAGGGTCTCGAGGTCTTCTCGGTTCTCATCGGTGTCGTTGGCGCCCGAGAACACCTCGTCGAAGGTCTCGAGCAGCCGGTGCCCGGCGAAGGCGACGGCGTAGGTCTCGGCGAGTCGCGGCAGCAGGCGGCGCTGGTGCAACCCGTAATCGAGGAGCACCGTGTCGCGACCGTCCGGGCCGGGGAACTGACGCCGCTCGGCCCCGTAGCGCAGGGCGATGGCCAGCGCGCCCTTCATCGCGTTCGCGGCGGATCCGTCGAGCGAGACGCGCCCCTGCACGAGCGTGCCGATCATGGTGAAGAAGCGGCGGCCGGGGCTCTCGATGTGCGAGGAGTACGTACCGTCGGGCGCGACGTCGCCGTAGCGGTTGAGCAGGTTCTCGCGCGGGATCCGCACGTTCGTGAAGTGCAGCCGCCCGTTGTCGATGCCGTTGAGACCGCCCTTCACCCCGTCGTCCTCGGCGCCGACCCCGGGCAGCAGCTCGCCCTCGGGCGTGCGGATCGGGACGAAGAAGGCGTGCACACCGTGGTTCACACCACCGGTGATGAGCTGCGCGAAGACGACAGCCGCCTGCCCGTGCAGGGCCGCGTTGCCGAGGAACTCCTTCCACGCTCCGCGGAACGGGGTGTGGATCTCGAACTCCTCGGCACCGGGATCGTACGTGGCGGTCGTCGCGACCGAGGCGACATCGGAGCCGTGCCCGATCTCGGTCATCGCGAACGCGCCCGGCAGCTTCAGGCTGATCACGTCGGGCAGCCACTTCTCGTGGTGCGTCCGCGTACCGAGGTGCAGGATCGCGGCGCCGAAGAGCCCCCATTGCACGCCGCTCTTGATCTGCAGCGAGGGGTCGGCGAAGACCAGTTCCTGGAAGGCGGCGATGTTGCCGCCATGATTGTCGCTGCCGCCGAGGTCGGAGGGGTAGGCCCGCTGGATCGCGCCGGCTTCGACGAGCCCGCCGAGCTGTTCGAGCACGCGGGCGCGATGATCCTCCATCGACTGCCCGGGGATCGTCTGGAACCGCGGATCCGAGGCGACGCGACGCGCTTCGAGGCGCTCGGTCTTCCATTTCCCGTAGAGGGAGTCGCGGACCGCGTTGACATCGATGCGGGGGGTGGTGCTCATATCTGCTCCTTCGACGGGCGTGCGCACGGTGCTGCTGCCACGCTAGAGGCGCGGCCTGGGAGCGCCAAGGATCGGGCGCGGTCTCCACAACGGCGGACGGCACCATACCGGTCGAAGCTTGTTCAATCCAGACAAAAAGATCAGGCTCGGACTGGTGGATTCATCCACATCTGCGAAGCGGGGAGCATCGTCGACTGCGGATCCCGGCCCTGGGGGAAACGCGATGCGTTTCCCCGCCGGGACCGCCGCGGCCGCTGCGAGGCGCGCCCTAGAGTTCGAGGCCGTAGAGGTTCGGCTCGGGCACCAGGATCACGCCGAACTCGGACTGGACCCGCTGCACGACGTAGCGGGCGAGCTGGGCGACGTCGGCCGCCGTCGCAGCCCCCCGGTTGGTGATCGCGAGCGTGTGCTTCGACGAGATCGCGGCGCCCGAGCCAGGCAGCCGGAAGCCCTTCTCGATGCCGGCGTGCTCGATCAGCCATGCGGCGGAGAGCTTCACCCGACGCTCGCCGGCGGCCTCGGGCAGGCGGAGCGGCAGGCCGGCCGCGAGCTCCTCGAACGTCGTGACCGCGGGAGCGGGCTCGTCGCCGGCGAGCGGGAAGCGCGGCGCGTTGGCCGGCAGCTCGCGCGCGAAGCGCTCGGTGACGATGGGGTTGGTGAAGAAGGATCCAGCGCTCCAGCTGTCGTGATCCCCGGTGTCGAGGACCATGCCCTTGGAGGCGCGCAGGCGCAGCACGGTGCGGCGCAGCTCGCGCAACGACACGCGTTGACCGATCGTGATGCCGAGCGCATCCGCGAGCTGCCCGTACCCGACGGGCGCGGACATCGGGTTCTCCTGGTCGGGGTGCGCGTCGAGCAGGAGGTCGATCGAGAGCACGACCCCGGCCCGGCCCGCCTTGATGCTGGAATGCCGGTAGCCCAGCTCCAGCTCGGAGGCGGGGAGACGCAGCACCTCGCCGCTCGCTTCGTCGAGGAACTCGATCGAGTGCAGCACGTCACCGAGCTCGGTACCGTAGGCGCCGATGTTCTGGATCGGCGCGGCCCCGGCCCGGCCGGGGATGCCGGAGAGCGCCTCGATGCCGGACCAGCCGCGTTCGACGCAGGCGGCGACCAGCCCGTCCCAGTCCTGGCCTGCCTGCACGCGCAAGCGCACGGTGGTCTCCGGCAGCTCGGGATCGACCACCCGTTCCACGCCCTCGTTCCGCACCAGCAGCACGGCGCCGGGGAAGCCCTCGTCGCAGACGATCGTGTTCGATCCGCCGCCGATCAGCAGCCACTCCTCGCCCTCGGCCCAGAGTCCGAGCGCCGAGCGCACGAGCTCCTCGGCGCTGCGGGCCTCGAGCACCCGGTCCGCCGGGCCGCCGACCCGCATCGTGGTGAGC
>NZ_JBHSRW010000016.1:0-23175 GCF_042659205.1 Leucobacter soli | reverse complement strand
CGTCGACCATGATCGCGACCCGGGCGGCGGCGCGCTCGTCCGCAGCCAGCGCGGAGAGTGCCGGCAGGTCCGCGCTCGGATAGGCGACCACGATGTCGTCGATGGTCTCGCTGAGCCAGACCGCCTCGGCGAGCGTATAGGCGAGCACGCCGCGATAGCCGGGCAGCGCGAGCACGGCGTCGAGCACGCCGCGCACTCGGATCGACTTGCTGGCGACGCGGATCGGCAGGCCGCCGGCGCGGCGGAGCATGTCGTGGGCGTTCCACGCCAGCGCTTCGAGGCCGAGTGCCACGACGGGCGCGGAGTGCTCAGCCGTCGCCTCGCCGAACCGCGGCCAGTAGGCCTCGGGGTTTCGCCACGGCTGATCGGCTGCTGCGGCGAGCAGTTCCGGTGCCGCAAGATCGAGCCTCATGACTGAAGTCTAACCACGGGCGGGAACACCGCACCGTGTCTATCGAGGGTTCCGCTTGAGGCGCGCGGCGCGGCGGCGCTTCACGCGCAGGATCAGCGCCAAGACGATCACGGTGACGATCACCGCGATGAGCACGAACTTGGCGAAAAGCATGGGTCGAGCCTATCGGGTCGCTAGAAGGCGGATGGATCGGTGCCGGCCGGTGGATCGGTGCCGGCCGGTGGATCGGTGCCGGTCGATGGGTCGGCGTCGCAGGATGGGTCGGTGCCGCCCTGTTGGGACTCGGCCGTGTGCGCAGTCGCGTGTTCGGGTGCTGGGCAGGGCCGGAACCTTACGCGGCTGGTCGGGATATCGGTGTATCGCCTGCCGGCCGGGCTGCGCCACTCGTACACCCCGCCGGCACGCTGGGTCGGCTGCCAAGCTGTGCTGCTCAAGAGCTCGAAGTGTTTCAGGGTGTGGTGCCTTCGACAGAGATGCCCGGTGTTCTCGAGCGCGGTCGGCCCGCCGTGGGAGGCGGGGACGGTGTGGTCGATGTCGCAGTGGTCGAGCCTGCGTGTGCAGCCCGGGAAGCGGCAGTGCTGGTCGCGTGCTCCGAGGAAGCGGCGGAGATCCTCGCTGGGCCGGTACCGGTCGACCGCGAGTACCGCACCGCTGACGGGGTGGGTGAGGACACGTTCCCACGCCAGGACGGCGCCGGCGAGGCGGCGTGCGGTCGCGGTATCGATCGGGCCGTACCCTGCGAGTTCCGCGGGGCCGGCGTAGGGCGTGGCGTCCGAGTCCCCTGAGCCTGCGAGCCTGAGGACGGGGATGCTGACCTGCACCCGGCCGGTGATGGGAGCGGCGGCATCAGCGGGAGTGGAAGCCCCGGTGCGAGACAGGAGTGCTGCGGGAAGTGCTGCTGGTGCGAGCGTCAGCTCGGTGAGCACGTCGGCTTGAATCTGCGCGAGGGTCCGATCATCTGCCGCAGGATCGGAGGGAATACCAGGCCCCACGGCCCTGCCCTGCCCGCGCTTCCTGCCCTGCCCGCCCTGCACGAGGTGCGCGAGCTGTGCGAGACGGTCCCTGATCGCGTACGCCTCGACCGCGCCGATCGTCGCGACCAGTCTCGCCATCCCGTCGTCGAGATCGATCACCCGCACACCCCGTCCACGGCGTGCGTCGCGATGGCGCTCGTCGATATCGCGGCCCGCCTAGTACTCGGCCACGCGCTTCGCGTGCGCCCGGAGCTGAGGGGCGGTCATACGCTCGGCGAGCGGCACGATCTCTGCCTCGTACACCGCACGTGCCGTGGGCTCGGCGATGATGTCGCCGGCATCGACTACGACCTGCGTATGTCTGAACGAGACGGCCCCGTCGCGAAGCGCACCTGTCAGAGCCGGGTAATCGGACGTGAGAGTCTCCGCGTGCCCCATCGCCGACGCCACCGCGGCCTGCCCGGTACGGGTCGCGACCGCGACTTCCGCCTCGACGGCACGATGCACGAGTTCACCGTGGTCGGGGTGCCCCTCATCACTCGCGATACGGGACGCGAGTCGGGAGAGCGAGGCGAGCCCCGCAGCCTTCAGATACTCGAGCTGATGGATCATCGCGTCGATGCGTTCGACCGCGGCGACACCCGCAGCCAGCGCGTCGCGCTGCTGGACGGTGAGGGCGTCGGGGAGGTTGCTCATGCCCCCATTCCAGCAGCAGCCACCGACATTCGAGACCGGTATTCGGGGCCTCGCGATCCAAGGATCTGGGGCTTGGTTTGTTGTGCACCCTACAAACGAGCTGACGTCCCCCCACTGGGATTCGAACCCAGACTGTGCCGATTTTAAGTCGGCTGCCTCTGCCGGTTGGGCTATGGGGGGCCTCACCATTCTGACGGACGAAGAAAGTGTAGGCCCCGAGCTGGGCAGCGCTCGGGGCCTACGGTCCGTGAAATCAGTGCGGCGCGACGCGCGCGCCCGCGTCAGGCGCCGAGGCGCTTGCGCAGATCGGCGAGCTCGGTCCGGAGCCCGGCGGGCACCCGATCGCCGAAGCGGGAGAAGAACTCCTCGGTCAGATCGCATTCCGCGAGCCACGAGGCGGGGTCGATCGCGAAGAGCTCGGCGAGATCGGACTCGACCTCCTCGATCCCGTCGAGGTTGAGCTCGCCCTGCGCGGGCAGAACGCCCACCTGGCTCACCCTACCCTCGACCTCGCCGCTCACCCGGCGGATGACCCAGTCGATCACTCGCGAGTTGTCGCCGAACCCGGGCCACAGGAAGCGGCCGTCGGCACCCTTGCGGAACCAGTTCACCTGGAAGATCTTGGGCGCGTGCTCACCGAGCTGCTCGCCCATCTCGAGCCAGTGGCCCCAGTAGTCGGCCATGTTGTAGCCGCAGAAGGGCAGCATCGCGAAGGGATCGCGGCGGAGTTCGCCGACCGTGCCCTCCTGGGCGGCCGTCTTCTCCGAGGAGATGGTGGCGCCGACGAAGACGCCGTGCTGCCACGAGAGCGACTGTGCGACGAGCGGCACGTTCGTAGCGCGGCGGCCGCCGAAGAGGATCGCGTCGAGCGGTACGCCGTTCTGCTCGTACCAGTCGTCGGCGAGCGTGGGGGTCTGCTGGATCGGCACCGTGAACCGCGAGTTCGGGTGCGCGGCGACGCGGCCGGCGTCGGGGGTCCAGTCATCGCCCTGCCAGTCGATCAGGTGATCGGGGACCTCGTCGGTCTTGCCCTCCCACCAGACGTCGCCGTCGTCGGTCAGTGCGACGTTGGTGAAGATCGTGTTGCCCCAGAGCGTCTCCATGGCGACCGGGTTGGTCGACTCGCCCGTGCCGGGTGCGACGCCGAAGAAGCCGGCCTCGGGGTTGATCGCGTAGAGGCGGCCGTCGGGGCCGGGCCGCAACCAGGCGATGTCGTCGCCGATCGTCTCGACTTTCCAGCCGGGGATCGTCGGCTGCAGCATCGCCAGGTTGGTCTTGCCGCACGCGGAGGGGAAGGCCGCGGAGAGGTGGTAGGTCTTGCCGCTGTCGGTGTTCGTCAGCTTCAGGAGCAGCATGTGCTCGGCGAGCCAGCCCTCCTTGCGCCCCATCACCGAGGCGATGCGCAGCGCGAAGCACTTCTTCGAGAGCAGCGCGTTGCCGCCGTAGCCCGAGCCGTAGGACCAGACCTCGAGGGTCTCGGGGAAGTGCGTGATGTACTTCAGGTCGTTGCACGGCCAGGCGACGTCTTCTGCACCGTCGAGCAGCGGGGCGCCGACCGAGTGCACGGTGCGCACCCACTCGCTGCCCGGCGTGATGCCGTCGAGGGCGGCCTGCCCCATGCGGGTCATGATCCGCATGTTGAGCACGGCGTACGGCGAATCGGTGATCTCGATGCCGAGCTGGGTGATGGCGCCGCCGACCGGCCCCATGGAGAAGGGCACCACGTACATGGTGCGACCGCGCATGCTGCCGTCGAAGAGCGGCATGAGCTCGGCCTTCATGTCGGCGGGTGCTCGCCAGTTGTTGGTCGGACCGGCATCGGACTCGTTCTCCGAGCAGATGAAGGTGCGATCCTCGACCCGGGCGACGTCGCCGGGATGCGAGCGCGCGAGGAAGCTGCCGGGACGGAGATCCTTGTTGAGAGGGATCAGCGTGCCCGCGGCGACCATTTCACCGGTGATCCGGTTCCATTCCTCCTGGGAACCGTCGCACCAGACGACCGCGTCCGGCTTCGTGAGCTCGGCGACGCCGGTCACCCATTCCACCACTTCAGCGTTCGAGGTGATCGCGCCGTCTGCGACGAGGTCCGCGATCGATACCGTGTCATCGAGAGTCGAGGTGCTGCCCATACCGTTCGTTCTCCGTGTTGAAGTGAAATACCGTCAAGATTCGGCCTGAGATCTATTCTGAGTGAACATCAGGTGGCCGAGATGCGAATCCGGACTGTAAAGAATAGACGTTTTTGACATATAGTCAAACCATGACCCCAGAGTCCCCCGTCCAGCCTGCCCCCTCCGGCGACGCCGCGACGGACCGTCTGCTCCTCGGCAAGCGGATCCGCCACTTCCGCGGGCGCGCGGGCCTCACGCTCGATGCGCTCGGCGAGCGCGTCGGAGTCGGCGGCAGCCAGCTCTCGCTGATCGAGAACGGTCGCCGGGAGCCGAGGCTGACGCTCCTGCAGGCCATCGCCCGGGAACTCGGCGTCGACCCCGCCGAGCTCCTCAGCCCCGAGCCGCCGGATCGCCGCAGCGCCTTCGAGATCGAGCTCGAACGGGCGCAGTCGTCCCTTCTCTACCAGCAGCTGAACCTCCCACGGGTCCGCACGCCGCGAACGCTGAGCGACGAGGCCCTCGAATCCCTCGTCGGGCTGCACCGCGAGCTCTCTCGACGCAGCCGCGCCGCGGCGGCCACGCCCGAGGAGGCCAGGCGGGCGAACACCGAGATCCGGCTGTGGATGCGCGAACGCGACAACCACCTCCCCGACATCGAGAAGGTCGCCGAAGAGCTCATGGCCAGGATCGGCCACACGACCGGCGCGGTGACCCACCGCGAGGTCGCCGTGCTCGCCGAATTGCTCGGGTTCACGCTGATATTCGTGGACGACCTGCCGTCGAACACGCGCAGCATCACCGACCTCGAGAACGGCCGCATCTACCTGCCGCCGGCATCCATTCCCGGCGGGCACGGCCTGCGCTCGCTCGCGCTGCAGGCGATGGCGCACCGCGTGCTGGGGCACGACCGCCCGGCGAGCTACGCGGAGTTCCTCCAGCAGCGGTTGCAGATCAACTACTTCGCCTCGGCCTGCCTGCTGCCCGAGACCCCGGCCGCGGCGTTCCTCCAGCAGGCGAAGCAGGATCGCAACCTCGCGATCGAGGATCTGCGCGACGCCTTCGGCGTGACGCACGAGGCCGCGGCGCACCGCTTCACGAACCTCGCCACCCGGCATCTGGACCTGCGCGTGCACTTCTACCGGACGGAGGCGGCCGGCGCCCTGCTCCGCGGCTACGAGAACGACGGCATGCCGTACCCGGTGGACGGCACGGGGTCGGTCGAGGGCCAGGTCATCTGCCGCAAGTGGGCGGGTCGCACTGCCTTCGATCGCACGAACCGCACGAGCGAGTTCTACCAGTACACGGACACGCCCGCGGGCACGTACTGGGCGAGCGTGCAGACGGGCGAGACCGAGCAGGGAGCGTTCTCGCTCACCTGCGGGGTGCGTTTCGACGACGCCAAGTGGTTCCGGGGCAGGGATACGCAGACGCGCACGGTCTCGACCTGCCCGGACCCCGCCTGCTGCCGGACCCCGGACGGCGAACTGCTCGACCGCTGGGACGGCCGCGCCTGGGCGAGCGCACGCATGCACGCCCACGTGCTGTCGCCGTTGCCGACCGGCACCTTCCCAGGTGTCGACGACACCGAGATGTACGAGTTCCTCTCGAAGCACGCCGTCTGAGGCGGAGCGGCACGGCGTCGGTCACCGCGCTCGCACCGGGCGAGGCCCGGGGCCCGGCAGCCAGCAACGCACGCGGTCGCGGTAGGCGCGGAATGACTCGCCGAACCGGGTCTCGAGATCGGCCTCCTCGATGGGACGCACGAGCCAGTTCCAATAGGCCGCACCGCACACTCCGTAGAGGACGACCAGCCAGGAGCCCAGCATCAGCCCGACCCCGACCGCCTGCACGATGCCCGCCAGCGCCATCGGGTTCCGCACGTTCCGGTACGGCCCGGCGATGACGAGCCGCCGGGCGGTCGCCGACGGCAACGGCGTGCCGTCGCCGCGCGTCGACATGGCGATCGCCGCCCAGATGCCGAGCGCGCTCGCGGCCACGAGCAGGATCAGACCGACGGCGAACCCGGGGCCCCGCCACTCGGACGCGTCGATCCGCAGGTTCCAACGGGCCTCGAACCACGCGATCAGCACCGGGAGCACGACGAGGAAGAACACCCAGAAGACCGCGAGCTGAGCGAGCGTGCGGAGGAACTGCCGCGCGGGGCTCGCCGACCGTGCGACCCGGATGGACAGCGGTCCGACCAGGGCGAGCTCGGCGGGGATCCTCCCTCGCTCCATCAGCAGCCAGGCGGCGAGCGATCCGGCACTCGCCGCGACCATCGCGAACGCGCCCCATCCGGCACGACCGGTGGCCGTCGCGCCGATCACCAGCGCGAAGGCGACGAGCAGCGTCCAGGGCACGGCGATCCGGGGCGCCCATCGGATCCCGAGCGCGGCGAGCAGCGAGGCGACGACGAACAGCGGCACGTCCAGCATCGCGACGAGCCGCGGATCCGCCCCGCCGAGCGTGGCCTCGCGCACCGCGTCGACGGTGAAGACCGCGAACCACCAGAGGGCCCCCGCGAGCGACTGCACCGCGAAGTAGCCGCGCCCCACGGCCATCCAGACGGGATTCTCCGCCACGATGCCACCCGCCGCCATGCGACCAGTCTACGAGCCGCCCGCACGGCCCTCGCGCATACTCGCGCCGCGCCGATCCCGCGTTTCGGGCCTCGGTCGCAGAGGTGCTGAAACGGAAAAACCCCGCCGGCGATGCCGACGGGGTTCCTGCGGAACGGCTTACTTGGGCCGGCTCGCGAACTCCTTGAAGATCGCGCGGGGCTCCTGCACCGCCTCGATGTTGACGATGTCGCGGCTCAGGAAGAAATGACCGACCCAGGCTCCGAACACGCGCCACTTGCGCTCCCACGTGGGGACCGCGAGGCCGTGGTAGAACCGGTGCGCCAGCCAGGCGAAGTAGCCCTTCAGCGCGAACTTGCCCGACTGGAAGACGCCCACGTTCACGCCGAGACCCGCGACGGCGCCGAGGTTCTTGTGGTTGTACTCGCGCACGCCCTCGCCGCGCAGGTCCGCGGCGATGTTCTTCGCGAGCAGCCTGCCCTGACGCACGGCATGCTGCGCGTTGGGAACGCAGAAGCCGCCGGGGCCGGGGGTCGAGGAGATGTCGGGCGTCTGCGAGGTGTCGCCGGCGGTCCAGGCGCCCGCGAGCGGTTCGCCGTCCTCCGTCGTGATCCGCAGCGTCGGGCTGCCGATCACGTGACCGCGGGGGCCGATCGGGAGGTCGGTCTCGCGGAGGAACGGCCGCGGCATGACGCCTGCGGTCCACACGATCAGGTCGCTCTCGTACTTGTCGCCGTTCGACAGCTCGATCTTGCCGTCGATGGCCGAGCTCAGCTGGGTATCGAGATGGATGTCGACGCCGCGGCGGGTCTGGTCCCGGACCACCCAGTCGGCGGTCCTCTCGGAGACCTCGGGCATGATGCGCCCCATCGCCTCCACGAGGCGGAACCGCGTCTCGTCGAAGCTGATCTCGGGGTAGCGGCGCAGCAGCGACGTCGCGTAGGAGCGCAGCTCGCTGATCGTCTCGATGCCGGCGAAGCCGCCGCCGACGACGGTCACCGTGAGCAGGCGGGCGCGCTCGGGGGAATCGGCGGGCAGCGAGGCCGCACGCTCGAAGTTGCCGACGAGCCGATCGCGCACCGCGACGGCCTCTTCGATCGTCTTCAGGCCGATCGCCTGGTCGGCGACGCCCGGAATCGGGAAGGTGCGGGACACCGAGCCGGTGGTGACGACGATGTGATCGTACTCGAAGTCGTAGGGCTCACCCGTGTTGGGGGTGACCGTAGCGGTCCGGTTCTCGTGGGAGATCGCCGTGACCTTGCCGGCGATGTTCTGGGTGCGCTTCAGGTGCCGGCGGCGGGCGACGACCGCGTGACGCGGCTCGATCGAGCCGGCGGCCACCTCGGGCAGGAAGGGCAGATAGGCCATGTAGG
Source organism: Leucobacter soli (assembly GCF_042659205.1). Taxonomy (NCBI): domain Bacteria; kingdom Bacillati; phylum Actinomycetota; class Actinomycetes; order Micrococcales; family Microbacteriaceae; genus Leucobacter; species Leucobacter soli. The sequence continues at coordinate 15,030 of NZ_JBHSRW010000016.1, read as the reverse complement.
GCAGCGGATCGACGATCGTGACCTGCGCCTCGCCCGGGTAGAGCAGCTTCTCCAGCTTCCACGCGGTGTAGAAACCGGCGTATCCGCCACCGACGATGAGAATCTTCTTCGCCACGAAGTTCACTCCTTGCAGCACATTCAGGCGTTCCCCTGCGCTCGACGGCAGGCACGAAAAACACGGGCGTTCCCGCCCGACTGACTCAGTCTAATATGCAAAGGCGATGATCCGCGAAGCGGCGCGGCGCTCCGAGGAGGGACGCGCGCTACAGCCTCAGTCCCGAACGTTCGAGCGCCAGATCGCCGATCGGGTTCACCCCGGGACCGGCGGCGAGCGCATGCCCGATCAGCGCGTGCAGGCACTTGACCCGGTTCGGCATGCCCCCGGCGCTGACTCCGGCCAGTTCGGGCACCTCACCGACGCTGTCCCGGTCCTCGATGTATTGCGCGTGCGCGTCGGCGTACTGGGCCCGCACGGTCTCGTCCTCGGCGAGCAGTTCGTTGTACTCCGCCATGACGCCCACCGCCTCGAGTCGCGACGCGGCCGCGACGGCCTCGGGATGGCAGAGGTAGTAGAAGGTCGGGAACGGACTCCCATCGGGCAGACGCGGCGCGGTCGCGACGACGGCCGGGCTGCCGTCACTCGCCCGGGCGGCGATGCCGACGACACCGCGGGCCTCTCGCCCGAGTTGCTCGCTGACCGCGGCGATGTCGGCGTCGGTGGGGGTCTCGTAAGGCGGGCGGCTCATCCGTCGCTCTCTTCCTCGCTGCGGTCGGTGGTGGGGACGGGGGTCTCGGTCGGGGTCCGTCCGAGCATCAGATCCAGCAGCTCATCGGGTGTCGCGGTCGTCGTCCCGGCCGTGAGCGCGGAGCCGACGAGCGCGTGGGCCCAGTTCTGGCTGATCCGCGTCAGCTGGTCGCTCGTCTCCTCCGTCGACTCGGGTGGCACGATCGTGTCGTCGATGACCGAGAGCTGGGTCTCCCCCGGCATCACGTAGAAGAGGCGCCCGCGCGCCTGCGCCCGCACGTAGGTCGGGTCCTGCCACTTCAGCCGCTCGGCATCGATCTCGGCGACGGCGTCGCGATGCAGTTGCACGCTCCGACGCAGCTCGGCGATCTCGCGCTGCTGCTGCACGTACGTCGAGAGCGTCGGGCTGACGATCAGCGCGCCCAGCACGACGAGGCCGACGATCAGCAGCGTGTACCCGCTGAATCGGAGGCTCCCCGCCCAGTCGCCGAGCCCGGCGGTCGGGCGCGCGGTGCGCGCACTCCCGTCCTCCGGTCGGCGCCTCGACACGCAGTGCTCCCTGTTCCGTGACTCGGATCGGATCCGTTACGCGCTGAAGCGCGGGAACGCCGCGCGTCCCGCGTAGCGCGCGGCGCTGCCGAGCTCCTCCTCGATGCGCAGGAGCTGGTTGTACTTGGCGACGCGATCGGAGCGGGCGGGGGCGCCCGTCTTGATCTGACCGCAGTCGGTGGCTACCGCGAGATCGGCGATGGTGACGTCCTCGGTCTCGCCCGAGCGGTGAGACATGACGGCGGAGTACCCGGCGCGCTGCGCGAGCTGCACGGCGTCGAGGGTTTCGGTGAGCGTGCCGATCTGGTTCACCTTCACCAGGATCGAGTTCGCCGTGCCCTTGGCGATGCCGTCCGCCAGACGTGCCGGGTTCGTGACGAAGAGGTCGTCGCCGACGAGCTGCAGACGGTCGCCGAGTTCGTCGGTGAGGGTCTTCCAGCCCTCCCAGTCGTCCTCGGCGAGGGGATCCTCGATCGATACGAGCGGGTAGCGATCGGCGAGGTCGGCGTAGTAGGCGGACATCTCGGCGGCCGTGCGATCCTTGCCCTCGAAACGGTACACACCGCCCTCGAAGAACTCGGTCGAGGCGACGTCGAGCGCGAGGGCGACGTCGCGGCCGGGCTCGTATCCGGCACGGGTGATGGCCTCGACGATCAGATCGAGGGCATCGGCGTTGCTGGGCAGGTCGGGGGCGAAGCCGCCCTCGTCGCCGAGCGCCGTGGTGAGGCCCTTCTCCTTCAGCAGCGCTTTCAGCGAGTGGTAGACCTCGACGCCCCAGCGCAGGCCCTCCGAGAAGCTCTCGGCGCCGAGCGGCACCGCCATGAACTCCTGGATGTCGACGCCGGTGTCGGCGTGCGCACCGCCGTTGATGATGTTCATCAGCGGCACCGGCAGTGTGCAGGCGGTCGGGCCGCCCAGGTACCGGAAGAGCGGGAGACCGGCCGACTCCGCGGCGGCGTGCGCCACCGCGAGGCTGACGCCGAGGATCGCGTTCGCACCGACCCGCTGCTTGTTGTCGGTGCCGTCGGCCTCGATCAGCGTCTCGTCGATGACGCGCTGGTCGCTCGCGTCGAGCTCCGCATCGGCGATGGCCGGGCCGAGCTCGTCGAAGACCGCGTCCACGGCTCCGAGCACGCCCTTGCCCAGATAGCGGTCCGCGTCGCCGTCACGCAGCTCGTACGCCTCGAACGCGCCCGTCGATGCGCCGGAGGGCACGGCCGCTCGGCCCACGGATCCGTCGGTGAGGCCGACCTCGACCTCGACGGTCGGGTTGCCGCGGGAATCGAGGATCTCGCGTGCGATCACAGCGTCTACGAATGCCACCTGGTGCTCCTTGGGTCTGGTTGCGGTACCGACAACGATTCTAACCGGCACGACCCGGCGCAGGCCGACGCCGGACTCTGCTCGGTCCGACCTGTCGTCGCGGCGTTCGCTCCGTCGCCTCTGCGACCGCGCCCGCGCCTGTCACTCAGGCTCGCCGAGGGCTTCGATGAGAGCGCCGTGCCGCGAACTCCCGATCAGTTCGGCGCGTGCACGCCGAGCGGGTTGCCGGCCTTGTCCTTGCCGTAGTCGTAGAAGAAGTTCATCGACTTCGGCGCCGAGGCCGAGGCATCTCGGTTCAGCGCCTCCCCGGTGCGCGTATGGCGGCTCGTGAGGCTCGGCACCGTGCTGAGCACATAGCCGGTGTTCGTGGTTCGCGACACGTAGATGCGAAGCGAGCCCTCGAACGGTTCCACACGCGCGCCCTTGCCCCAGGGCGTGATGTACAGCGCGTTCGACGAGCCGGACTGATGGTCGACCTTCGCCGCAGTGATCCAGGCGTCCCGGATCGCGCCGTTGAACCAGGCGTCGGGCGACTTCCAATCCACCTTCGTCTCCGATGCCGCGCGCTGGCTCGCCCACGGCTGCCACCCCAGCTGATAGCCCTCCTCCCATGCGAGGTCGTTCAGTCGGGCGACCGCGGTGTCGGCAGTGCCGTCCGCCTTCTTCCCGCTGTTCGAAACGTAGTAGCGCACGGGGTTCTGCAGGCCGAACCAGGGCTCGTAGCGAACGATCTCCTTGCCGGACTCGTCGGTGATGCTGGTGAACGACTGCCACCGCTCGTACCCGGCCCACCACCAGCCGTTGGTCTGCGATGCCGGGCTGCCCCGGCGATCATCCGTGGTGCCGGCCCCCGCATCGCTCGTGCGGTAGACCCCGGTGCCGTTGGTCGTGTACTTCGAGATGCAGTCGGCCGTGGGGATCAGGCGCATCCCGCCATCGCCGCGCGGCAGATCCGAGCCGATTGTGGGCACCGCGGTCGGTGCGGACTGACCCCCTGAGAACGGTCGCGTGCACGAGGAGTGCAGCTCGTTCGCATTGCCGTAGTTCGTCATCGTCGTGGCGAAGATCTTCGTACCGTCGTTGCACTGGACCGCGTAGAACAGCTCGTGCGTGTTGTTCTTCGTCGGGTCGTTCGAGTGCGAGCCCTGGTGCATCTTCATCAGGTAGTCGCACGCGAGCTCGGTCGGCGCGCCGAAGGTGTTCGGGAACTTGATCGCCGTGTTGCTCCCGTCGCGCAGCTTCTGGTTGTTGGAGACGATCACCTTGTGCCCGGGATCGTCCTCATGGCGGTGCACGTTCGGCCCCGTCGGATTCGCGTTCGAGTACTCCGTCAACCGCTCGCTCCCGTAGCCGAACGGCAGGCCCAGCGCACGGTCGGTCGCCACGTCCAGGTACTCTCCGGCAGCCTTATCCACGGTCACGATCTCGCGGTTGTTCGGCGCGGCCGCAGCCTCCGCCGCATACTGCTCCATCGCCCACGCGTAGATGTCGGAGTTCCGCGGATCGTCCCCGTGCTCATGCCCGAATGCGCACGTCGTACCGTCCGCTCGCTCGTGCACCGGCGGATGCCACCCCGGGTACAGCTTGCCGTCGGGCCCGATGACCGCGTACTCGTTGTGCTCCGCGGCCGTGCACGTGTCGTACTCGGATGGCGTCCACGATGCACCCTCGCGGTAGGCGTGCGAATACGGCGACTCGTCATCCCCGTCGCCGTGGTCGTGGCCGCCGCCCGGATCCACCGGATCCACCGGGTCACCCGGGTCGGTCGGATCGGCGGGGATCTCGAGAGATCCGCTCCCGATCACCTGCAGGCGCAGCGGCGCCGTCACCGCCGCCGTGATCCTCGCCCCCAGCGCACTGCCCTTCGCCCCGTTCAGGGCCGCGAGTTGCGCGGCGCTGAGCGTCAGCCGGTAGGTCTTCAGCTGCTTCGGCAGGATCGAGAACGAGGTCTTCGCGCTCGTCTTGCCCCCGACCGTGATCGAGGCGCTGCCCTTGCACGTCTTCGACGACACGCACGTCATCGAGACGCCGACGCCCCCCTGCGAGGCCTGGGTATCCATCAATACCACCCGCAACGGCGCGGCGATCTTCACCGTGCGGGTCTTCTTCACCGTGCTCTTCTTCGGCGCGCTGCCCACCACGACGAACGACGCCTTCCGCTGGTTGCCCTTCGCATCGTGGATCGCCTGCAACTGCTTCGCGGACAGTTTCACTCGAACCGTCTTCGCCTTCTTCGCCTTGATCGCGAACTTGGTCTTCGCGCTCGTGAGGCTCCCGACCTTCGCCCGCACAGTGCCCGTGCACGTCTTCTTCTTGTGCTTGCCTGTCGGTTGGCATTTCACCTTGACCGCCACCCGGCCGAGCGCGTCCGCCTGCGACACCCACACGATCCTCACCGTTGCCTGCGCCGCCTCCGCCGGGGCGGCGGGTATCAGCGCCGCGGAGAGGGCGAGACCGGCCGAGGCGACGACCGCCGTCGCGCGGAGGATCCGGGCGCTCGATGTCGCCCCGTTCATCGCTCGCATGCGCATCAACGAGCCCTCACCTTCGCCAGCTTCGAGCTCGACTTCGAGATGTTCTTCGTATCCTTCGGCAAGAACGTCGCCTTCACCGCGATGCTCTTCCGATACTTCTTGCCGAGCTTCACCGTGACCTTCCCCTTGGCGGAGGCCGGCAATGCGACCGTCTTCTTGTACGAGCCCACCTGCACCCGCACCTTGCCGACCGGGTACTGCCCGTTGTTCAGCCTGTTCACCGCGACCGTGACGATGGGCTTGCCGTTCTTCTTGAACCTCTTGCCGCTCACCGCAAGCTTCGAGGTCTTGGCCTTCGCCACCTTCACGGTGTTCACCGCGCCGGAGGCCGCGAGGTGCGTGCCGGTCGCGGCGAGCTGCGCGGAGATCTTTCGCGTGCCCGCGGCCAGTGCTCTCGGCAGCACAGCCGACGCCTGCCCGTCGATCACCTTCGCCGTGACGAGCTTCGTCGAGCCGTTCACGAAGGTCACGGTGCCGGTGCCTGCTCCGGTGACCCGCACGCTCGCCGTCACGCCGCCCGCACCGTAGACGGTTCGGGTCGTGCTCAGCCGGACCCCGGAGAGCGCGGTGCTCGCCTTCGTCACGGTCAGGATCGCGCTGCCCGCGGGTACCGGATCGCCGCTCTCGGATACGAGCACCGCCGTGATCGTGTGCTCTCCCACGCCCAGGCCGGTGAGCGGATGCTCGGCGACACCGCTCACGACCGGCGCCTCGACCGGGTCGCCGCCGTCCACGCTGAAGCGCACCGCACCGGCGCTGCCGGTCGATACGGTCGCGGTCACGCTCTCGCCGTATTCCGCGGTGTCCCGGCTCAGCTGGAAGGCCGCGGTCGCCGGATCCGAGACGACAAGGTACGACACGGTGATCTCCGAGGCATCGAGCAGTTTCAAGGTCTCGTCGGTGTCGTCGGCCTTGTCCACCGTGTAGCCCGAGTAGCCGGCAGTGAAGGTGTAGTCGCCGTCCTCCGGCAGCGGGATCGTGTGCACCGCGGTGCCGCCCGAGACGTCGACCTCGGCGAGTTCTTCTCCGTTCGAAGCGAAGACGATCGATCCTTCGTTCACCACCTTCTCGGAGGAGACCGGCGCCACCTCGGCGGTCAGCCGCAGCGACTTGCCGCTCGCGGTGCGACGCACCTCCAGTGCGGTCTCGCTGGTGTCGATCACGAACACGGGAATGGATTCCGTGTCCGTGCTTCGCACGTGTCCGTCGCCGTCGAACCCGACGCCGAAGCTGTGCGTGCCGTACTCGGCGATCTCGATGCCCGCCTCGCAGTATCCGAAGGACTGATGCACGGCACCGCGTACCGGCTCGGCGGTCCGCACGGCGGCGCAACCCGCCACGGTCTGCCCGTCGACGGAGAATGCGAGTTCGCCCGCGTAGCCCTTGAACGTCTTCAGCCGGAGGTTGCTGCGCAGGTCGAACGCATCGCCGGCGACGAAGACGTCGTTCCGCTCGCTCACCGCGATACCGGTGTCGCCCACTCTCACCGATGCGTCCAGCGAGGCCCGCGTCTCGATGTCGCCGCGGAGCGCCGCAAAGGCGATGCCGTACGATCCCGCCTGGGCGGGCGAGTATCCTGCCGCGGTGTAGGCGAAGTCTTCGACGCCGTTCGCGTCGATGTCCCCCACTCGCGCGACCGAGGATCCCCAGCTGCTCGGCCGGGTCGCCGTCTGCGAGGCGCCGCGCTCGCCGTCGATGCGGTAGCCGGTGCTCCCGCTCAGTTCGGCGAGCGGCTGTGCGGCGCCATCCGCCTTGCCGTACACCACGTACACGGCGCCGGAATCGGTCGAGACCGTTCCGTTGACCACGGGGTCGAAGCCCGGGGCTCCGAGCAGCAGGTCGGATCGGCCGTCGCCGTTGTAGTCGCCGCCACCCGCAACCGAGAAGCCGAGCGCATCGCCCGTCTTCTCCGCTTCGATCACGTAGCCGCGCGTGCTCCCTCCCGCGGTCACCGTCTTGGCAGCGGTGTCCACGACAGCCGGGTCCGGGGTGTCGCCGCCCGTGATCGGGGCGCCGAACACCACGACCGCGCCGCCCGTGGCAGCGGCGGTACCGACGGTGGCGGGGGCGGTCGCCGCCCGCCCGAAGAGGTAGTCCTGCGTTCCATCGCCGTTCACGTCGTCGACCACCGAGAGCGCAGCGCCGAAGCCGCTGCCGCCGCTCGCCGCTGCGAGCAGCATGCCGTCGCTCGGGTCGAGATCCGCCAGATCGATCTGCCGGGCCGCATCCCCGCGCTCCTTGCCCCAGATCAGCCACGCCTTCTGCGAGACCTGCGAGGCCACCAGCAGATCGTCGATGCCATCGCCGTTCGCATCGCCCGCGCTCTTCGCCGTGCCGAGCTGATCGCCCGAGGCCTCTCCGGTGATCACCGCTGCGACGTTCACGGGGTCGGCGACGGCGGCATCGTCCATGTTGATCGTCTGCAGCACCGGTGCGGTCGGCGACGGTCGCCCGGCCAGCACCCAGAGGCGCCCGTTCCCGGTACGCCCCTCGGCGTTCACCAGGTGCTGGGACACGACGAAGTCCCCGTGGCCGTCGCGATCCAGATCGCCCGCGCTCCCCGCCGCGGTGATGCCGAAGTCTCGGTTGCCAGTGGGGTACTGGTAGCTGATGAACCGCGCCGCGGTATTCGTCGCGGAATCGCTGCTGCTCTCCGCCGACAGGTGCAGATAGAAGATTCGTGCGGTCGCGGCTCCGAGCTGCAGGATGTCGTCGAGGCCATCGCCGTTCGTGTCCTGGATGCAGGAGCCGTTCGCCAGGGCGACGCTGGTCCACCACGGCTGATTCGTGAAGTTCGGCACCGCCACGTTGTCGGCGTTCCTGCGTGCTTCGGAGTCCTCCCAGAGCGCGGTGCCCCGGCCCTTGGCGGTACTCGTCGCCAGGTCGGGGATGTCATCGCCCTGCCGGTCGCAGAATTCGCGCTCGGCCGAGAACACCCCCGTGGAGACGAGGTGCATGGTCGTGGTCGTGGGATAGGGCGAGGCCGCCGGCTCCTCCTCGACCGCCGCCGAGCCGTGCGCCGCGACCGGAACCAGCATCCCTGCGGTGAGCAGCGAGGCGAGCGCGACACCGGCGACCTTCCCGCCGCCGACCATCTGCTTGAACATAGACGTCCTCTCGTTTGCCGCCCGCCGGGGAGAACCCGGGTGGCGTCTCGATGCGCTGGCACTCCGGACGTATGGCCCCCGATCCAGCAACTAAGGCATACCTTATCTAGATCAGATGATGTGCGCAAACAGTGAGATCACCGTCGAATGGCGTCATGCCGAGATCCCTGCGCCTCGGCGCAGGGATCGCCGCAGCGCACCGCGCCCCCGGTCCCGCGGCGCGGGAACGGGGGCGCGGTGCGCGGGAAGGCGGGTCGAAGCCGGGAGGAGACTACGCGAGCGGTCGGATCTCCAGCTCGTCCGCGCGGCGCGCTCCGGCGCGCACGTTCGCGAAACCGGCGAAGCCCTCGGCCGCGACGCGGTCGAGCAGAGCCTTCATGTTCTTCTGCCGCTTCTCGAGTCGCACCCGATGCCCGCGACCGACGAGCTCTCGCTTCAGCGCGGCGAGGTCCGCGGGCGACGCCTCCGCGTCGAAGACCAGGGCGACCGCGTCCGGGCCGTCATCCTCCGGCAGGCTGATCAGGTCGACCACCCGCTCGAATCCGATCGAGAACCCGACCGCCGGCACGTCCTGCCCGAGGAAGCGGCCGACCATGCCGTCGTAACGGCCGCCGCCGCCCACGGAGCTGCCGGATCCGGGGTGGGCGATCTCGAAGATGGTGCCGGTGTAGTAGCCCATGCCGCGCACGAGCGTCGGGTCGAAGCGCAGGGTGACGCCCTCGGGCAGCCCGCCGGTGAGCGCCTCGCCCAGACCGGCCAGATTCTCGACGCCCGCGTCGAGACCCGACGGTTCTCCCCCGGCGGCGGGATCCTGCGGCAGCACCGCGCGGATCGCATCGCCCGTCAGCGGGATGCCGTCGCCCACGAGCGCCGGCTCGATCGCCGCGAGCACCCCGCCGAGGCGCTCGGCGGCGGCGTCGTCGAGCTCGCGCAACTCCTCGACGACCCCGTTCGCCCCGATCTTGTCGAGCTTGTCGACCGTGATGAGCGCACGGTCGTGCTGATCCGGCGCGAAGCCGCAGTGCGCGAGCAGGCCGAAGAGGATCCGGCGATCGTTGACGCGGATCACGCAGCCCTCGAGTCCGAGCCTCGAGAGCGCCTCCGACGTCGCCGTGATGAGCTCGATCTCCGCCAGCGCGCCGGATTCGCCGATGATGTCGATGTCGGCCTGCACGAACTGGCGGTAGCGCCCCTTCTGCGGGCGCTCGGCCCGCCAGACCGGGGCGATCTGGATCGCGCGGAACACCGGCGGGAGTTCGGCGCGATGGCTCGCGTAGAAGCGGGTCAGCGGAACGGTCAGATCGAAGCGCAGGCCGAGGTCGGCGAGCTGCTCGGCGTTGCCCGCCTCGCTTGCGGCGGCAAGCGCCTCGGGCGTGATCCCGCGCTTGAGGATCGAGAAGCTCAGCTTCTCGTTGTCGCCACCGAGGCCCGCGTGCAGACGGGACCAGTCCTCCACCACGGGGGTCTCGATCTCGTCGAAGCCGTGCGCCCGGTACACTTCGCGGATCACGCCGAGCGCGTGCTCGCGACGCGCCTTGTCGGCTGGCAGGAAGTCGCGCATGCCGCGCGGCGGGTTCACGGGAGAGGCCATGGGCTCCATTCTTCCACGAGCGGCCGCGCGCGGATCGTCGGCGCCCGCCCCGCGCCGGCGCCTCACCTCAGCGGTGGGGCGGATCCGCCCGCCCGGCCAAGCGGTTCGCCGCGAGACGCAGCGCGCGATCCGCGTCGATGCCCTGCGCGTTCGCTCGGATCACGAGATCGAGGATCGCGTCCCCCAGTTCCGACTCGTCGAGGATCGGCTCCCGGGCCGACCCGGCCGCAGGATCCAGCAGGCCCGCCCGCTTCAACCGTTCGACCACCTTCGCGGCGCGTGCGAGTGTCGGCATGCCCGCCGGGATCCCGTCGAGCGCGCCGCGCGATCCGCGCTCCTCCCCCGCCGCGTCCTCCTTCAGGCGCTCCCATTCGGCGTGCAGCTCCTCGACAGACAGGTAGCCGCGATCGCCGAAGACGTGCGGATGCCGGTCGATCAGCTTGCGGTTCAACGTCTCCGCGACCGCGTCGAGGTCGTAGCCCTCCTCATCGCGTTCGGCGATCGCCGCGTGGAAGAGCACCTGGTAGAGGACGTCGCCCAGTTCGCCGGCCACCTCCCCCGCCGGGAGCCCGCGCTCGACGGCGTCGATGAACTCCGCGGTCTCCTCGATGAGGAACGGCACCAGCGAGGCGTGCGTCTGGGCATCATGCCAGGCGCAGCCCTCGGGCTCCACCAGACGTCGCACCGTCTCCCGCACGTCGGCGAGCGGATCGCCGGGCGCATCGCGGTGCGCGCCGTCGCCGAGTTCGACATCGCCGGGTTCGTTCTCGCTGGGATCGGCCATGGATGCACCCTACCGCGCCGCGATCCGCTCGCGACCCGGCGGTGATCCGACGGTGATCCAGCCGTGCTGCACACAGCAAATCGAGACGTTCGCCTCGATACACTCTCTGCATGCCGACCACGAAGCTCCTGCGCGTCTGCACGACGCTCGTCGGCGCGCTGGCCGGAGCCGTCCTGCTCACGGGGCTGACCTCGTGCGGGGTCGAGACGGCGCAGCTCGATCCCGAGAATCGGCCGACGATGGCGCCCGAGCAGAGCACCGACGAGGCCTGCGCGGAGGCGAGGGCCGGGATCGACGCTCTGGTGGCCGACGCGCGCGAGCAGCTCGAGGCCGCCGGAACGTCGGTCGCCGCGGGTGAGATGCCCGATCTGACCGGCCTTCAGGAGCAGATGCAGCGCTCGATCGACACGATCGCGGAGGGCGTGAGCAACTCGGAGGTGCTCGCCGCCATCGACGGCGTCCGCGCTGAGATCGACGGCTTCGCAGAGCTCTCCCCGCCCGAATCGATCCTCGGGATGCCCGGCTACCTCGCCGAGCTCGGCGGGCAGGCGGGCGATCTGCAGTCCGCTGCGGAGGCGCTGCGCACCCTCTGCAAGGCGGACTGACTCCTCTTCCGACCCTCCTCACCATTTCCGATACGAAGGATCACGGATGTCGACACGGCAGATGCACCTCATGGCGGTGTGCACGGCGGGTCCCCACATGGGGAGCTGGCTCCATCCGGAGAGCGAGAACCGATACTTCGAGGCCGAGTGGTGGGGCGGCCTCGCCCGAACGCTCGAGCAGGCGCGCTTCGACGCCATCTTCTTCGCCGATGTGCAGACCTTCTACGCCGAGGAGATGATGCGCAAGGGCGGCGACCTCTACCTGCTCGACCCGGTGCCGCTCGCCGCCTCGATCGCCGCGCAGACCGAGCGGATCGGCATCGGGATCACGATGTCGACCAGCCTTATCGAGCCCTATGCCATCGCACGGTCGATGCAGACTCTCGATGTGCTGAGCCGGGGCAGGATGGCCTGGAACGTGGTGACCTCGTCGAACCATCGCGAGGCACGCGTCTACGGCCGCGAGGCGCTCCCTCCGAAGCCCGAGCGCTACGATCGCGCGGACGAGGCCATCGAGGCGTGCATGCGGCTGTGGGAGAGCTTCCCCGCCGAGGCGCTCGTGGCGGATCAGTCGCAGAACCTCTACATCGACCCGGAGAAGCTCGTACCGGTGGACTACCGGGGCGAGCACGTCGCGACCAGCGGCGTGCTCGCTATCCCCCAGGGCCCCCAGGGGCGGCCCGTGATCATGCAGGCGGGGGCGTCGCCGCGAGGCCGCGACTTCGCTGCGAAGTGGTCGGAGATCATCTTCACCTACGGGCATTCCGCTGCGGGCATGCGCGCGTTCCGCGCCGACATGGAGCGCAGGTTCGTCGCCGCGGGGCGCCGGCCGGAGGAATGCCGCATCCTGCCCGCGGTGCAGGCGATCGTCGCGGAGACCGAGGAGATCGCACGCGCGCGTCAGGAATACATCTTCTCCCTCATCGACGTCGACGTCTCGGTCTCCCGCGCCGCCGAATACATCGGATACGGTCTCACCGCCCTCGATCCGGACTCGCGGATCGAGGACATCGACTTCACCAAGGTCTCGCGCGGCGGCGCCTCCGACATCTTCTTCAACACGATGCGCGACGAGGGGTACACGGTCGGGGAGACCGCGCAGCGCTTCTCCTTCAACTACCTCGGTCCGGAGTTCGTGGGCACCCCCGAGCAGGTGGCGGATCAGATGCAGGAGGTCTTCGAGACCTGGGGCATCGACGGGTTCATCCTGGCGCCCTCGGTCATGCCGAGCTCGTTCGAGGACTTCGCGCGGATGGTCGTGCCGCTGCTGCAGGAACGCGGGCTGGTCCGGTCCGAGTACTCGGGCACGACGCTGCGCGAGCACCTGGCGCAGAACGAAGGCTGAGCGCTCTCGAATCGCGGGCGGGCGAACGGGCTTCTCGGGCCCCTGCGCTTACCCGCTCGATTCCTCCGGCTCGAGCAGCGCGCGAAGCACGGAGCCGGTCCAGGCGACGATATCGCCGTCTTCGGGTGTGCGCTTCACACCGACGCCGGCGAGCGGGCTGCGACTCGACGCGGTGCCCGTTCCGGGGAGCGGCACCTGCAGCACCTTGGTCGCCTCGGTGTACCGGTTGCCGGGGTAGAGGCGATCCGCGCGCATGCGCCGCGATGCCGGCAGTTCGACGGGCTCGATGCGCAGGGTCGGCCCTCCGGCGACGACCTTCGCGAGGCCCAGCCGGGAGGCCCGCCGCCGCAGCGCCGAGACCGCGGCCAGGCGCTGCACCTCGGCGGGCGGTTCGCCGTAGCGGTCGGTGAGTTCCTCGAGCACGAGACCGACGTTCTCCTCGGGCGCCTGCGGGTGCGCCGCGGCCGAGAACTTCTGGTAGGCCTCGAGCCTGAGCCGCTCGCTCTCGACGTAGTCCTCGGGAATGTGCGCGTCGACCGGCAGTTCGAGTACGAGCTCGGCGCTGCCGGCGTTCTCCTCGCCCTTGAACGTGGACACCGCTTCGCCGATCATGCGCAGGTAGAGGTCGAACCCGACACCGGCGATGTGCCCGGATTGCTCGCCGCCCAGCAGGTTCCCGGCACCGCGCAGTTCGAGGTCCTTCAGTGCGACCTGCATACCCGATCCGAGCTCGTTGTTGGCCGCGATCGTCTCGAGCCTCTCGTGCGCGTGCTCCGTGAGCGGCTTGTCGGGGTCGTAGAGGAAGTAGGCGTAGGCGCGCTCGCGGCTCCGGCCGACGCGGCCGCGCAGCTGGTGCAACTGGCTGAGGCCGTACTTGTCGGCGTTGTCGATGATGATCGTGTTCGCGTTCGCGATGTCGAGGCCCGTCTCGATGATCGTCGTCGAGACGAGCACGTCGAAGCGGCGCTCCCAGAAATCGATGACCACCTGCTCGAGCTGGTGCTCGTTGAGCTTGCCGTGGGCGACGGCGATCCGCGCCTCCGGCACGAGCTCGGCGAGTTGCGCCGCCACTCGGGTGATCGACTGCACGCGGTTGTGCACGAAGAACACCTGGCCCTCGCGCAGCAGCTCGCGGCGGATCGCGGCGGTAATCTGCTTGTCGCTGCGCGGGCCGACGAAGGTGAGGATCGGATGGCGGTCCTCGGGCGGCGTGGCGAGCGTGGACATCTCGCGGATCCCGGTGACCGCCATCTCGAGCGTGCGCGGGATCGGGGTGGCGCTCATGGCGAGGATGTCGACGTTCGCCTTCAGCCTCTTCAGCGTGTCCTTGTGCTCGACGCCGAAGCGCTGTTCCTCGTCGATGATGAGGAGCCCCAGATCCTTGTAGCGCACCTGATCGGTGAGCAGCCGATGCGTGCCGATCACGATGTCGACGGTCCCGGCGGCGAGGCCCTCGATCGTGTCCTTCGCCTCGGCGTCGCTCTGGAAGCGGCTGAGCGGGCGCAGCCGCACCGGGAAGCCCGCGAAGCGATCCTGGAACGTCTCGAGATGCTGGCGCACGAGCAGCGTCGTCGGAACGAGGACCGCCACCTGCTTGCCGTCCTGCACCGCCTTGAACGCTGCGCGTATCGCGACCTCGGTCTTCCCGAAGCCGACATCCCCCGAGATCAGGCGATCCATGGGGATGGGCCGTTCCATATCGCGCTTCACCTCGTCGATCGTGGTGAGCTGATCGCGGGTCTCGGCATAGGGGAACGCCTCTTCGAGCTCGTGCTGCCAGGGGGTGTCCGGCGAGAAGGCGTGCCCCTGCGAGGCGATGCGCGCGGAGTAGAGCTTCACCAGCTCGACGGCGATATCGCGCACGGCCTTGCGCGCCTTCTTCTTGGCCGTGGCCCAGTCGCCGCCGCCCATCTTCGAGAGCGCGGGAGCCTCGCCGCCCACGTAGCGCGAGAGCTGGTCCAACTGGTCCGTCGGCACGTAGAGCTTGTCGCGCGGCATGCCGCGCTTGGTCGACGCGTACTCGAGCACGAGGTACTCGCGCAGCGCCTTCGTCGCATCCCGCCCGATGCCCGTAGGGACCAGCCGCTGCGTCAGCTCGACGAACTGCCCGATGCCGTGGGTCTCGTGCACCACGTAGTCGCCGGGCTTCAGCTGCAGCGGGTCGACCACGTTCTTGCCGCGCCGCTTCGCCAGCTTCACGGGCGCCTGATCGCGGTTCGCGGATCGGCCGAAGAACTCGGCCTCGCTCGCGAGCAGCACCTCGGCATCGGGCTGTTCGAAGCCCGCCCAGGCCGTCCCCGGGACGACGTGGATCACGCCGCGTTCGGGCTCTTCGGGCAGCCGATCGACCATGCGGGCCGCGAGCCCGGCGTCTGCGAGCATGTCCCGTGCGCGCTCGACGAGCCCGACGCCCTGCGCCGTGACGACGACGCGCCAGCCCTCGCCCG